>JBAVJG010000161.1:0-5852 GCA_049687655.1 Anaerolineales bacterium
GAGGTGACCTATGGAACGAATCGTTGTCAATCCGCAAATCCACTTTGGCAAGCCCATCATCAAAGGGACGCGTATCACAGTACAAAATGTCCTGGAACTGATTAATGACGGGCTAACCTTTGACAAAATCATTAAGGATTACTATCCTGATCTGAAGAGAGAAGACATTCAAGCCTGTATGCAATATGCTATTGCATTAGTAGCGGCTGAGGATATTCACATCTCCTCCGTAGCAGCATGAAGTTTCTGCTTGATCAAGATGTATATGCACTCACAGAGCGTTTTCTGCGTGAGCAGGGACACAATGTGACGACCGCTTCAAAATTAGGATTATCTCGAGCTAAAGATTCTGAATTGTTGAAAGTCGCGGATGAGCAGGAACGGATATTTATCACACGTGATAGAGATTATGGGAATTTAGTTTTTGTCCAACATGCAGGAAATGGTGTCATATATTTGAGAATCCTACCATCAGATTTGAATGAAGTTCATACTGAATTGAAAAAGGTGCTAGAAACGTATAGCGAAGTTGATTTGGCAAAATCATTTGTAGTGGTGGAGAAAAGTCGTCATCGTTTCAGAAAGTTAGAGTGATACCTCAACCCGTTTTCATCTGAAAATGGGTTGAGGTTTGTAAATTCTTCAGCCTTGGAACCGAGCTTCTAATAACACAGTAATAATCAGCCTAAATCCGTGTCAAAAAAACAATGACCAAACGCATCTTCATCTCCGCCGACCACGGCATGGCTATCATCTATTTCCTGCAAAGCGACCTCGTCCCGACGCTGCTCGCGGCGGGTGTCGAAGTTGTCCTGCTCACCGACGACGAAACCAAAGACAAGATCGCCGAACGTTTTGCTCGTCCGGGTCTGACCCTCGAGGGCCTACGCCTCAAGCAGGCCGAAGCTTATGCTAAAAAAGTCCGCCCGCGCTGGCAGTGGCTGCTGGCCTACCTGCGGCGCGTGGGCGGCTCGTGGCGCATCAACACCGAAGCTATGGACAGCCACATCTGGGAAGTCTGGGCCGAGAACTCGTGGAAGTTCCGCCTGGGAATCTGGATTCCTGCTGCGCTGTGGACTTTGCTGCTGCGGAGCTCATCTGCTGCGCGCAAGTCTCTGGTGCAGATGCAGACCCGCTTCACGCCGGACCCGGGCCTGTATGCTGATTTATTCGAGAAATACCAGCCCGACCTGGTCATCGCTTCGACAGCCGGCTGGAGGCTGGATCGGTACCTTTTACGGGAAGCAGCCCAAAGGGGAGTCCCGACGCTGGCCGCCATCGTCGGCTGGGACAATCCGTCCAGCTATGCCATCCCCGGCGCGCCGATGGACTACGCCACCTGCTGGTCTGACCTGCAAAAAGAAGAACTCGTGCTTGGCTCCGACTGGGACCCCGAACGGATCCACCTTGGCGGTATCCCCTCCTATGATGGTTACTTCCGCAAGATCTGGTTGATGCCCAGGGACGAGTATTTCAAGTTGCACGGTCTCGACCCGAAGCGCAAGCTGATCTCGTATGCTTGCTCGTTCGTCCATTTCGCGCCGAACTACCCCAACGTGGAAGCGCTGGCGAAACTGGTCTCTTCTGATGAGTTGGCCGAACCGTCTCAACTGTTGGTGCGACTGCACCCCAGTCACTTCCAGGATAAGCCGGTGATGTTCGTCGAAGAGCGGGAGAAGATCCACGCGCTGGAGACGCAGTACCCACACGTCCATGTGGTGCGACCGGTGGCGCTGGGCGGCTCACTGGGCTACTACAGCGGCGAAGACATGGACGAGAAATCGTCCATGATGGCCCACTCGGACGTGTTCGTGACCGTCTACTCCACCATGGTGGTCGAGACCGCCGTCCACGATACACCGATTGTGGCTGCCGTAATCGACACCCCTGGCGGCTGGAACAAACCAAAGAAGTTCTCGCTCTCACTCAAAGAGATTGGAAACTGGCCCACGCACCAACGCTTCTGCGAAGCCAGGGCTGGACGTGTAGCACAGAATGAAATCGAATTGCACGATATTCTCAACGCCTACCTGAAAGATTCTTCGCTGGACGCAGCAGAACGTCGCGCCTTCATCGAGCAGGAAATCACCTACATCGACGCGTCGGCTGGCAAACGGACGGCCGAGTATATTTTGAAGATATTAAATTCCTAGATTGGCTGGTGGTTGAGTAGACGGCGGTGATTTTCTGCCGTCGTATCGAAACCACAAGTAAGCAAATGTATCGTCATTACATGCTGGTTTCGATACGCCTCTCAAAGAGCATTCGGGGCTACTCAACCAGCGGGGTGCATTTGGTATAAACTATGATTGGAAACCGCAACATATTCCTCTTCTACTTATCCATCATCCTTGCCATTGCCTCCAGCGCGCTGTATCACTTCGTCCAGAAGAGCACGCCGGGGAATGTCAACTTTGCAGTTTCGCTGCTGGTAACGTATGTTGTTTCACTTGGCATCACCTTGTTGATTTTTGCGTTTTACCCCACTAAAAACGGTTTCATCGCCGAACTGCGTGGGCTGAACTGGGCCAGCTACGCGCTCGCTCTATCGCTGGTAGGTTTGGAAATCGGTTTCCTGCTGGTCTATCGCTCCGGCTGGAATATCGGCATTGCCGCTGTACTGGTCAACGTGGTCGCCTCTCTGATCCTGGTCCCGGTGGCGATATTTGTGTTCAAGGATAGGCTGAACTGGGTCAATATTGTTGGGATTCTGGTTTGTCTGATCGGGTTGGTGATGTTGAATTGGAAGAGATAAAATTGGGACATTGATAACGCAGATAAAAAATCAGTGAAATCAGCGTGAATCTGCGTCCCAAAAATTCGGAGATTGAATGGAAATTGTTACACGCGTAAAAAAAGCCGCCCGCATCCTGCTCAAGGGCGACCCCAGAAAAAACTCCCGCAACCCCATCCCGGCTATCATGCCCGAAGAAGTGGCCGAGATCAAACAGTTCTTCCCGCGCGAGAAATTCTTCATCCTCGGTCACGCTCGCTCCGGGACCACCCTGCTCATGCGCCTGGCACGTCTGCATCCCGAAGTGCACTGCAACTACCAGGCGCACTTCTTCACGCGCCGGCCGCTGCTCAAGTCCCTGGTGGACACGCCCGAAGCCGAAGAGTGGCTGACGCGTAAGTCCAACCGCTGGAACCACGGGCGCGACCTGTCGCCGCTCATCCTGCGTGCCGCTGCTGACATCATTATGGAGCGCGATGCCGCCGGCGAGGGGGCACGAATCGTCGGGGACAAAAGCCCCTCATCCGTTATTCACGGTCAGGCCGTGCGTGACCTGCACGCCGTCTACCCCGACGCGAAGATTGTCTATATCATCCGCGATGGACGGGATGTCATCATCTCCGAGCGTTTCCGCAACTTTGTCGAGGAGTCGAAATTCCTGACCGTAGAAGACAAGCGCATCATCTCGGGTCTGCGGTCTGATCCCGCTCCTTTCGAAAATGGCCGCCGTTCGATCTTCACCGAGACCTTCATCCGCCGCAAAGCCGGGGATTGGGCACACGATTTGCAGGAAACCGAAGACGAATCCCGCCGCCTGTTTAGGGAGAACTTTTACGGCCTACGCTACGAAGACCTGCTCAAGCATCCCTTTGACGAGATGCAAAAAGTCTGGAAATTCCTGGGTGTTGATTCCGATCCTGCGCTCGAAAAAGCCATCACCGAAGAGATGTCATCCAATCCCGATGAAGAATGGCAGTCTCGCCGCAATGAGGACATCGCCTCCTTCCTTCCCAAAGGACAGGCTGGAAACTGGACACGCCTGTTCAGCGAGCAGGACAAATCCATATTCAAGAGTGTCGCAGGTGAGATGCTGGTCAGATGGAAATACGAAGTAGATAATGATTGGTGAAAATAATCGTATTGTCTGTTGTCGAATATGGATATTATGATTATTGATTGCGGCATATCCGGCGAAAAAAATATGCATATTGCTTTGCTTCAAATAGACCGGGATGCTGTGCTATGATTCACGCTGCAGACAGAACAATCGGAGTTTCTGATTAGGAGCAGGCATGTCCACACATGTTAAAAATTTTCGGTTAAGGAAAAAACATGTCGCTGCGCTTTTCCTGAGTATTAGTGTAGTTGTGGGCGTGGTTCGCTTTGTCTTATATCTGATACCGCCTTCGAAACCAGAGGATCAATTGATTTTCGGGTTGTCGGCAGCGCGAGCATTTTTGGGTATCATTTTTTTAGGGCTTTTGCTGATTAATATTGGTGCAGTTCTATTTACGCTCATAGATTTTGGTCCGCGCCAAAAAAAACTTAAACAACAATTATCCAATATTTTTTCGAACTATCATACGTTAATCATGATGGCTTTGTACGGCGTGCTGGCTGTGGTCGGGGCTTTTTTCTTGCTTTCGATACCGCCCATCATTCGTCCTCTGCGTTTTTTGGAACCGCACTATATTCGTCTGAGTGGTTTCTTATCCTGGATTTTGATTGCAGATCTGCTCCTAATAATCATGTTGCGGATGATTTCAGCAGAAATGTTTCGTAACAGCCAGAGCATGAGAAGGCTGGATACAGTTTTCATTGGTGTAGGTATATTTGTTCTCACCTCTGTCCTGTATCTTCGTACTGCTATTTTGATAGGCTGGATCGACAAAACGGTTTACTCATTTTGGGATTTGCTTGTAGGACAATTCATACAGGGAAAACTGTATCTGGAAAATCCTGCCTATACCCATGATCTGACTCTTTACAATGGCAGATGGTATGTTCCTATGCCGCCCCTGCCTGGGATTATGTTAATTCCAATCGCTCTCTGGATTGGAGCCGAGAATATCAGCACAAGCTATTTTTCGATGCTCTTGAGCGCCTTGAACGGCCTGCTTTTGTTTTTGATCTTAAAACAAATGGCCCAACGCAAATGGGTCCGACTTTCAGGGCATAGTATGTTTTGGCTGATTGTCCTCTTTTTGTTTGGCACCCCGCATCTTTGGCTCGGGATTAGCGGTCGCGGGTGGTACGTCAGTCAGATAGTGACGGTGCTCTTCCTATCCTTAGCGATATATGCTGCCTTGCGTTGGTCGTCGCCCTGGCTTAGCGGGACATTTCTCGCTATTGCCATGCTGGCGCGGCCCAACAGCTTGATGAGCTGGCCCTTCATTTTCGCAATCTCTATGCAGGTGATGAAAGAGAAAGGCGGAAGCGTAACCTGGAGACAGGCTATCAATTGGACAGCTAAAACTGCGCTCCCCATTGCCGCAACGGCTGTTGTATTACTGACCTATAATTATTTAAGGTTCGAGAACATATTGGATTTTGGGTACACCACGGTCAATGCTGGCCCAGATGTTGTGCGTAATGTCCAAGCTCACGGAATGTTTTCTCCCCATTTTGTGCCTAATAATCTGTATGTAATGTTTTTAAAACCACCCAGAATAAACTGGGGGACTCCCTGGCCAACTGAGCCCAAGGGCGCGCTATGGCCGATCGATCCAACAACGACAGGCATGAGTATTCTCCTTACAACGCCGCCCTTACTATACCTGTTTCGACGCTATCCAAAAGCGTGGTGGATATTGGGAGGCTGGGTTGCTGTGCTATTCAACGTGATTATGCTCAGTACCTATCACAATACAGGCGCTCACCAGTTTGGCTATCGTTATATCATGGATTTTCTGGTACCGCTTGTAATGCTGTTGGCGGTTGGAATAGGCAAAAAAGTTCCCTGGCATTTCATCGTTCTTGTGCTGGTTAGCATTGTCATAAACTTGTATGGAGCATACTGGTTTATGAATGGATAAGCTGTAAGAATCCGAGATTTACGGAGACTGATTTGAAAATACTTATTGCTGGCCTGGGCTCTATTGGCAGAAGGCACTTCCGC
>JBAVJG010000162.1:0-2900 GCA_049687655.1 Anaerolineales bacterium
TCGATATCCAGCAAAATTGCATCGGGCACCAATTCTTCTGCCATTTGTGCCCCAGTCTCAGCAGTTGCTGTTATCTCCAGCTTAAAGTCCGTACCGTCTAACAGGTCAGCCAAACTACGGACCAGGTTCTGGTCGGATATTATCCCCAGGATAAGGGAGGTCTCTTCACGCGGCATGCCATCATTTTACTGCTTCTTGCATATTTACCCAAACCCAAATCTGGGTATCTACCACTGCGTCTTCGCGCAGCGAACGGCGGAAATTCCCAAAGAACCAAAAACTCCCGCCATACAAGACGGGAGTTGAGCCAGAGCGGCGCGCACCTTTAGCGCCATACAGCCAGAATAGCACCAAAAAGCAGCAGGTTGACCAGATGGTTCCCGGCCTCGATTGCCCAGACCTTGAAGCCATGTCCGGCAAACAGCTTGTTGACCAGGTTAGTGGTCGCTACAAAGCCCAGCCAGATCATAAAGCCGGCCTGAAGCCCTCCGCCCAGGGTATTGCTCCCCATAACACCCAGTAGGATGGCCACAAAAGTCGCTTCGACAAACGCAGCGAGGATGGTGAAAACATAGATCATTGGATTGGCATTGTCCGGTTCCGTGCCTTCCTTGCCGATGCCTCGCCACCAGGTTTTGAAGAAAACGGCCGGGTGATACCAGACGGCTCCGCTGACCATGGCTACAACGACACACACGATGACGGCTAACCAGTTGATATTGCTAAAGTCCATTTCAGCCTCCAAGTATTAAAGGTTGGATTGATATACACCAATCCTTATGCAAAATATAACCCTGAACACGTGTTCTAGTTTCGGTGGTATTATATGATTGTCCACGGTGCCTCCCTGTTGCGTCCATTTTATTTGAAAATTACAATCCTCTTTGCTGTTGCATGCAATGCGTGCAAGAAAGGATAAAACGATGAAAAATGAACTTATTGAATTGCTCCAAAAGGGCTATCAGGCCGAAAGAGAATTCGTTGCTACTTTATCCGGTGAAGAACGCAACGCAGGTGGAACCATTGAACAGTGGACAGCCAAGGATAACATCGCACACAATTCTTACTGGCGAAAGCAGCATGCTGAAAATATACTGGCTGTCCTGGCAGGAGAATCCCCGGTCCAGACGGATGATGATCAAATCAACGAAGGTGTCTATTCTCAATATAAGGATCAATCCTGGGATGAGGTCGATACATTGTCCGAGACAAGTCTCGAGCGCATGGGAGCAGCTTTGGCAGCATTGAGTGAAGATGACCTGCAGCGCAGCGATTTTTACCCCTGGGTACAAGGCAGGCCTCTGTGGAGGGAAATTGTCGGGAATATTTACACTCATGTCATCTTGCACCTGTCTGACTGGCACCTCAAAAAAGGAAACGCAACTCGCACGGCCGAGATGTACCAGGAAATGACCGAACAGCTCACCAGACTGGACGACAGCCCCGACTGGCAGGGAGTGATCCGCTACAACAACGCTTGTAGTTTTTCACTTTTAGGGGATAAGGAAAAGGCCATCAGGGAATTGCGCGAGGCCCTGAAGTTGAATCCAGGTTTGACGGAGTGGTCGAAAGAAGATCCGGATTTTGAACCGATCCGGGATGAAACCGGATATAAGGCCTTATACGAATAACTTCACCACTTTACGACCAGCAGATGCTTACGTAAAAATATGGAGGAAACCCGAAAATAAGGGCAGCGTGCGACGCACGCTGCCCTTATTTTCGGTATCTTTTGCAACGTGCATAAGCCCTGAATCCAAAACTTACGGCAGGATATCCTTCTCTACCATCCAGGGATGAAGTTCGTGGACCAGGCGTCCCACTTTTACCATCGGGTCGGTGGCGATCAGCTCCTGCGCTTCGGCCAGTGTATCCGCTTTCAAAACGCCCATACCACGCAGGTCACCATCGGTCGCAAATGAGTCCAGGAAAGGCCCAGTCAGGACAAGTTTTCCCATCTCGGCCAGACGCTTGTAATTTGCCAAATGCGCTTTCTGTAATTCATCGATCTCCGGGGTCG
Source organism: Anaerolineales bacterium (assembly GCA_049687655.1). Lineage (GTDB taxonomy): Bacteria > Chloroflexota > Anaerolineae > Anaerolineales > Villigracilaceae > JAABUE01. Next base: position 2,021 of record JBAVJG010000162.1, read on the forward strand.
ATTCCGGTGACCAGGTGGGGCCCTGTTTGAGCAAGAAAATGTGATAAATCGTCATGCCCATGGACTCTGCTGTTTCATGGGCTTCTTTCTCGTTATAAGTCATAGTAGCTCCAAGAGAGACCCTAAGGTTTCGCCCCTCACTTCGTTTCGAGGTGCTGCGTAAAAACCTTTAGGGTCTAATCATTATATCTTCCCCGCCACATAATCCAATACATCAATCTTAGTCAGGATACCAATCGGCCGGCCGCCTTCCACTACCAGCAGGGCAAAGCCTTCCGTTAACGAGGGCATGCATTCGTCCAGGGTCGATTCGGGCGGGTAGACGGCGCGGGCGTTCTGTACAAGGTCATCGATGGTTTCATCCTGCGAGTGAGCGCCTTCATGATCTAGCAGATGGTTAAGCAGGTCAACTTCCTCGAGAAGCCCAACCAGCGTCCCATCCGGACCGACCACCGGCATCTGCGAGATGGAGTGTCCGCGCATGACCACCATCACGCCCCCCAGCGAGTCGCCCAGGGAGGCCGAATAAAGCGTCTTGTCTGATTTCGAGAGCAGCAGGTCGCCCAGCGTCACTTCGCCGAACTCCAGTTCCAGGAAGCCGTTCTCGCGCATCCACTTGTTGTCGTAAAACTTGGACAAATAGCGCGCGCCCGCATCCGGGAAGACGGTCACCACCAGCCGCTCCGATCCCAGCGCCCGGCAGTATTTCATCGCCCCAGCCAGCGCTGCGCCCGACGAGCCGCCCGCGAAAATACCCTCCTGACGCACCAACTGGCGCGCCCACAAAAAGCCTTCGCGGTCGTTCACCCGCACCATTTCATCCACAACCGACAGGTCGGTCGTAGACGGCAGGAAGTCCTCGCCAATGCCCTCCAGCTTG
>JBAVJG010000163.1:0-2737 GCA_049687655.1 Anaerolineales bacterium
CAAGCAAGGCAAACCCCTCGGTTAACGAGGGCATGCACTCATCCAGAGTTGACTCGGGCGGGTAGACAGCGTGGGCGTTCTGCACCAGGTCGTCGATGGGCTCAGCTTGCGAGTGAGCACTTTCGTGATCCAGCAGATGGTTGAGCAGATCCACTTCTTCCAGTAGCCCGACCAGCGCCCCATCCGGGCCGACAACCGGCATCTGCGAGATGGAGTGTTCGCGCATGACCGACATCACGCCCCCCAGCGAATCTCCCAGGGTAGCTGAATACAGTTTCTTGTCCGATTTCGAGAGCAGCAGGTCGCCCAGCGTCACTTCGCCGAACTCCAGCTCCAGGAAACCGTTCTCGCGCATCCACTTGTTGTCGTAGAACTTCGAAAGATAGCGCGCGCCCGCATCCGGGAAGACCGTCACCACCAACCGTTCCGGTCCCAGCTTCCGAGAATATTTCATCGCCCCGGCCAGCGCCGCGCCCGAGGAACCCCCCGCAAAGATGCCCTCCTGACGCACCAACTGGCGCGCCCACAAAAAGCCTTCGCGGTCGTTCACCCGCACCATTTCATCCACAACCGACAGGTCGGTCGTAGACGGCAGGAAGTCCTCGCCAATGCCCTCCAGCTTGTAGGTGCTGGCCTGCACGCCCTCCGGGATTTCCCCGTCGTTCTCCCAGATTTCCTTCAGGATCGAGCCTTCGATATCTACACCCACGATGCAGATGTCGGGATTCTTCTCTTTAAGGTAGCGACCGACTCCCGTGATGGTCCCGCCGGTGCCTATGCCAATGACCACATCGGTCAGACGCCCTTCGGTCTGCTCCCATAACTCCGGGCCGGTCTGCAGCTCGTGCGTTTTGGGGTTGTCGGGATTGTGATACTGGTTGGCCAGAATGGCGTTGGGAGTCTCGCGCGCCAGCCGTTTGGCAACCTCGTAATACGAGCGCGGGTCCTCCGGCGCGACCGCTGTAGGCGTGATAACAACTCGCGCCCCATAGGATCGCAGCAGCTTGACCTTCTCGTCACTCATCTTGTCGGGCATGACGAAGATGGTCTTGTAACCCTTGAGCGCGGAGGCAATTGCCAGCCCCACACCGGTATTGCCGCTGGTAGCCTCCACCACCGTTCCGCCCGATTTGAGCTCGCCGCGCTTTTCGGCCTGCTCGATAATGTACAACCCGACCCGGTCCTTGACCGAGCCGCCCGGGTTCATGGTTTCCAGCTTGGCGTACAACGGACAGGCCAGTTCGTGCGCGATGCGTCCCAGCCGCACCAGCGGCGTCCAGCCGATGGCGCCCAGGATATTATTGTATACGCGCTTTTCCTCAGAAGGGGATAAAACGGACATTTTCTCTCCTTTTTGGTATGGAGGTATTTTACCCTATGGAGAGAGAATTAGAATTCACAGTCCCCTCGGGGAGTGCTTAATTTCAAGGATATGGGGCTTACGCAGTTCGCAAAAGGTTACCGAAACTAAGGGGGGCGTGCTGCAGCACGCCCCCCTTAGTTTCGGGCTTCCTCCGTATTTTTGCGTAAGTCCTGATTATGTATTCGATGTTCTGCACCCTCGGAGTAAGGGAAAGTCTACTCATACAACCTGAGCGTATAATTGCGGGAAAACAAACCCCAATTGAGACATGGGAATTATGAGGCAGCCGATGATAAAAAAGTTAAAATCTCTGACAAATGAATTTGATCGAGGCGCAACCCTGCGCAGTTTTTTCTTCCTGACGATTGGGAGCCTGTTTGCGGCCATCAACGTAAATCTATTTTTAGCGCCATCTGAGTTGGCCCCAGGCGGGGTTTCAGGCGCAGCCATCATAATTAACAAATTTACCGGATGGCCAATCGGATTGATGATGCTGGCTTTGAACTTCCCCCTGTTATTTATAGGCTTCAAATATTTAGGACGCTTCAATTTCCTGATCCGCACTTTATATGTCGTTATCCTATTCAGCCTGGGCGTCGACCTGCTGGCCCCCTTGCTCCCGCCGGGTGGCGTCAGCGACGATTTGATGCTGAACGCGCTGTACGGCGGCGTGGTCGGTGGGATTGGCACCGGCCTGATCTACCGCGGACAGGGCACCTCCGGCGGGACCGGGATCATCGGGCGGGTTTTGCAGCTTAAAACGGGATTCCCGATCAGCCAGCTGTATCTGCTCACCGATGGGGGCATCGTCATCCTCGCCGGGTGGGCTTTCGGTTGGGATAAAGCGCTCTTCGCGCTGGTGGCCCTTTACGTCTGGGGTATTGTCGCCGATCAGATCCTGGAAGGTCCCAGCGTGGTGCGGACAGCCATGATCGTCACTGACCGTCCGAAAGAGGTGGCGGAGGCCGTGTTCGAGCGCCTGCGCCTGGGCATCACGGCCTGGCCTGCCAAGGGTATGTTCACGGAAGCAGAACACACGGTCTTGTTTTTTGCAGTCAGCCGGCCGAATGTCAATTCGCTGAAATCCGTGGTGCTGGATGTGGATCGTCAGGCCTTTATTGTGATCGCCCACGGTCACCAAACGATCGGGGGGATCAATAAGCCTTTTCAACCCTAATAGGACTTACGCAGTCCGCAAAAAGGTACCGGAAATAGGGGCTACGAACAATCTGGTTCCGGCGGCGAGAACGCCGCCGAGAGCATGATAAGCTCTTAAATATTCGCTGCTACGCGCTTGACCGCCTCCAGACTGCGGTCGATGTCCGCTTCGGTGGTGGCCCAGGAGGAGACGCTGATGCGCATGGCGGTCCGCCC
>JBAVJG010000164.1:0-2770 GCA_049687655.1 Anaerolineales bacterium
ACGCGAAAACCATCCCGGCTTCCATATTTTCCTTCCAGTTGATCGAGGATCTTTTCAGTTTTTTCGGCGGGAATTAACAATTTGACCAATAAACCGCCATTCGAATTCACTTCCTGCCAGTAAACCAAGGCGGTTTCTTTATCGGACAATTCCTTGATCATGCTGTCATCATTTTCCGGTAAAACAATTTCCACTAAACGCAGAGGCATAAAAAAATCCTTTTGAAATAGGACAAGAACACTCTAAAAACAATATACTGGATAACACCCCCTATTACAAGCATTCTTTCTATTCAATGTTGTTCAACGCGCCTTCTTCGCGGAATATTCCTGTGGGAAGCCGATGGAGAGGGAGCGTTACTTTTCCATCTTCTTCCAGCGGTTGATAATCATGCTCACCCGCACACGGACGCGTGCATCCGCGTTCGCCACCGCCCAGGCCGATTTTGCAACCCTATCAATATGCCGCACAAAATGCCTGATTTTGTCCACTTCTAAGTGGTACTAAAGATGGAAGCTTGACACCTCCACGTGACAGGATTTCGCGCAGGCGAAAGATGCCGCTATCCAGATCATGCACTTCTAGGAACGGCGCGGAAGCAAAACTGCCCAACCCAACAATCTCGATCTCAAGGGGCTAGATGTGTACTTGTTTCACAATTTCGATTTGAGCCTGCAATTGGAGTTAGCTTTCAGCAATGACCAATCACATAATTTGGATCTACACAACATTGGGAGGATACGATTAGAGTCCGATGAATTCAACCCGATGCAAAGTAAGTATTGTCTGTATTGTAAGCACACCTACAAAAAGAAAAAACAAGACTTCACCCTTTGGAATTCTAGCTATGAACCTTGAAACAGGAACTTGAAAAAAGACAGCCAAATAAATCCATAGCCGCGTAACCTCACCTCTATTAACGCCTAAAAATGTAATAGCAACATAGGTAATGAAAACGCTGATCAAAAAAACATCGTCGAGAGACCAATTTTTTACATTTTTTAAATTTCTCCACTGGCTGAAGATTTGTGCTGTCATGAAAATGAATACCACGATAATTGGTACCCCAACGCCAAAGAAGAACTCTTTAGTATTTTCTCCAATCCAAAGCCAATACGGACGCTGTTGGCTTTGGTTGAAATTAACAGCATCAATCAAAATATATTCAAAGGTCCGGAACATATTAAAGGAAAATATCAAATAAAAAAATATATGGGTACAAATAACTGCAAGAACCAAATTTATCACTAGTGTCCAAAAATCTTTTATAGAAAATTTTCCTTTCCAAATCGCATGAGTCAAAATTCCTATAAAAATGATTCCGGTCGACAATGGAGATGGTTCAAATAAGATTAACATATACAAACTAAATCCCAGTAGCCAGGAAAGCAGAAGTTGTTTTTTCTCAATATATAAGATAAACAGATAAAAACTAAGTAAGATAAAAACAGGGGTTACAGTATTGAGAATTGGGAAAAAGAAAAGCTTGGATGGAATCAATCCGTACAGTATTAACGCATAAAAAGCTGCTTGACTATCATGGAATAGTTGTTTACATATCCCGTATAACAATAAAGCCCCAAACGATGAGAAAACTATCACCAAAAGACCCATAATTTCAGGCGATGAAGTAAAGGCGGTGAATATTTTAAACAATAAGATTTTTCCCGGCATATTTGTTCTGGCATGTTTCGGAAATGTCGATACCAACTCACTGAATTTGCTCATAATATCAAACGTCGAAAATTTGATAGCAGGGGCATAAAAAGAATTAGCTCCCCTGCTTAATATAATTTCTCCCAATGAAAATGGATATACTTTGCGAATTAGGATCTGGACAGATAATACAATCAGAAAACAAACGAGCAAAGTAATTTTTTCATGAGAATGAATAAACTTACTCCCAATGAAAATAGAAATACCAAGCAAAATGCCTACTAGTATTGGTATCCAACTGGGGATAGTTGGCACTATTTCAAAATACCTGTAGGCCCAATTACCAGGAACAGAACCGAACATGAAATTTTCAGATGAAACTAAAAAAATCATGTAAATACCGATTACACAAGCAGTCAATATTATTGATACAGAATTTGAATTCTCAATCTCTTTTGATATTTGTGAAGTTTTATCATCCATTATTTACTCTATACAAATATCTATATGATGTTTGCAATCAATTTGATTGTAACTACTATACAAGAAAATCAAATGCCTCTCAAGTGCATAAAGTCATATCCGTCTATCCCGCCTTCCTCCAGCGATTGATGAGCATAGTCACCCGCACGCGGACGCGCGCATCCGAGTTGGCGACCGCCCAGGCTGATTTGGCTGCCCGGCCCGCTTCCTCCTCCAGTTCTACAAATCCATCCCATTCTTCGTGCAGGAACTCTTCCATGTCGTTGGCCGTGTCCCAGGAGTAGAAAAGCGAGAAGTGTTCTCCACCCTCCAGTGTGAACCACCTCCGGCGGGCTGCCTCGTCGATAGCATTGTTGGCGGCTTCGTCATCTGCCAGCGCTTCGGGATGGTCCGTCAGCCGGGCCACTTCGCGGAATTCGTTCCCCCAGGCGACTTCGACCGGCCACCTTCCCAATAACGGACGCAGGTCGATCATGAGTCCGAACGGGACGAGCGTCCGTTTGATCTCTTCCAGGGCATGCACCATGCCCGTCCGTTCAATTCATCACAGCGACCAGGAGAGCAGCGCGATGTCGAACTTCTCGTGAGAAAAAGGCAGGTATAGTGAACTGGCGCAGGCGAAGGCTGTCGT
>JBAVJG010000165.1:0-12395 GCA_049687655.1 Anaerolineales bacterium
TTACGTGAGCGACCGGAAGTCAGCCTGGCAGTCATGCGCATGCTATGTGACCGCCTGCGCCAGGCAACCCAACGGGATGATGCTCAGTACGATTAAGAGTCTATCGGCAAAATCCGCTCAAGGCGGCGTCCCCGCCACCGTCCTATAGGAATAATCGGCTTGCTGAAGTAAGACCCTAAAAGGGACTTGTTGTCAAATTAGAGGGCTAGGTATTATTCTGTTACCCAATCACAATCGAAGAGGAAAGAATGACAAAAGGAACCATTTTAGCTGTACTCGCCCATCCAGACGACGAGTCCTTCGGCATGGGCGGCACACTGGCGCTCTACGCAAAAAAAGGATATGAAGTCCATCTCGTGTGTGCCACGCTGGGCGAAGCGGGCACCGTTGACGATGAATATCTACAGAACTATGACAGCATCCAGGAATTACGCGAAGCCGAATTGCGCTGCGCAACGCAAAGCCTGGGCGTGAGCAGCCTGCACCTGCTCGGCTATCGTGACTCGGGCATGCCAGATACGCCCGAAAATGAGCACCCGAACGCGCAGGTAAAGCACCCGGTGGAAGAAGTAGCGGGGAAGGTTGTAAAGTACATCCGCGAGATCAAACCCGAAATTGTCCTGACCTTCGACCCGATTGGCGGATACAGACATCCCGACCATATCCATATCCAGAAAGCGACCACGCTGGCCTTCGAAAAAGCGGCGGACGCTTCTTTCTACCCCGAGGCTGGTCCGCCGGTTAGGCCACAGGCACTCTACTACCACCTGTTTCCGCGAAAATTCCTGAAATGGGCCACACGCCTGATGCCGTTGTTTGGCATGAATCCGCGCAAGTGGGGCCGCAACAAGGACATCGATCTGAAATCCCTGGTAGACGTCGAGTTCCCCACCCACGCCCGCATCGACATCCGCGATGTAATTGAGATCAAACGTGAAGCGGGCGCCTGTCACGCCTCACAGGGAGGGATATTGATGCGCCGCGGTCTGATGGGACTTGCCACGCGCGCGCTCGAAAAGCATGAAGACTATATGCGTGTCTATCCACTGACTAACGGGAAAACGAAGGTGGTAAAAGATTTGTTCGAAGGGATCACTTAAACAATTCTCCAGAGGGGCTTGCTTTAATAGAATTTATGTTCTATAATATAGACAACTTTTATCCATATTCAAGAGGAGACCGTCATGACCAAACGAAATATTGTCCATGTTGAGATTCCCACCAAGGATTCGAAAGTGTCTGCTGAGTTTTACGAGAAGCTTTTCGGGTGGCACATCGAGCATGTCGAAGAAATGGACTACACCATGTGGGATCCGCACGAAGGTCCCGGTGGCGGCTTTACCAATGTTGATGAAAACATCAAGCCTGGAGATGTAATCATCTACGTTAACAGCGAGGATATCGAAGCTGATCTCAAGAAAGCCGCTGGACTGGGCGGTACCATTGTGCAGGAAAAAATGGAAATTCCTGAAACAGGCTGGTTCGGCATGTTCAACGATCCGACTGGTAACACTATAGCCCTCTACACCAGCATGAACCCTGAAGTCAACCAGCAGAACTAGTAAAATAATTTCAATACGGAATAGACCCCTGGAGGATAAATCTCCAGGGGTCTATTTCATCTTTGACTCCTGCTGCTCATAAACAACTGAATCAGCTTCCAGCTACTTGTATTTCCTCCAGCGCAAGCCCAATTGCCTCGTCCATCGTCATGGACCGTCCATCCGCCCAAAGGGACTCGAACTCTTTTGCATCCATGTTTACCTTCAAATCAGCGATTTCTTCTTCGTATTCTTTGAGTTCTTGCGGAGTCATATTGATTTCGATTCTTTCTCGTAAGGCTTCCGCCGCGCCGAGCAATCGAGTTGATTTTTCTGTTTGTTCCCTGGCTTTAGCAATAAAAGCCATACATTCCAGTTGATGTGCAACTGCAGAGCGATGACCCATTCTTTGCCATTCCCGGATCGTCTCTTGATAGGCTGGTATTGCTTCGATGTAATTGCCTTCATATCGCAGGATGTGTGCCAGTTCACTTTTGATCATACTGACATTCCGAATGGAACCGAGTTCCTGCATGACTTGTCTGGCAGTTTTTAAATTTACCCTCGCCACATCAAACTTTTTTATGTTGATGGCTAAATTGCCGATGCTATACAATGCGATTCCATAACTCCATCGGGGTCCGTGTTCTTTAAGCACCTTAATGGCCTCTTCGAGCATGCTGTATGCTTTTGATAGATCCCCCTTTCCGAAAGCCTCTACTCTACTAGTAGCCGTTAATATTTGGCCAAAAATGAGTTTGTCTTCAAGTTCAATTGCCAATTGAAGCGCTTCATCTGAAGCGGTAATAGCTTTTTTGTTATTTCCTGTCAAAACATATGCTCCTGCAAGAAAAGCAAGAGTGACTGCCAGATTTTGTTTGTCATTATAGTGACGTAGTTCTTGTATGGCTTCTTCCGCTTCCAATACGGCTGTTTGGTTGTCGCCCATCGTGAAAGACATAATCGCCAGGCTGCCAATCCCTTTGGCTCTGTATGCCATTTCATCCCCTGTCAACGCGCGGCCATTTTCTGAAAGCAATTTAACCCGTTCAAGGGCTTCCACTCCCCAGCGATGTGCCTCACTTGCATAACTTGTAACAACCATAAAGTATGTCAGGGAATATACTATTCTCAGCACAGCAAAAGGATCGTAGGATAAGCCCCATTCGATCGCGGTACGGATATTGTCATATTCACCTTCGAGACGCTTAAGCCAACTCAACTCTTTGTCTTTTTTTAACATTTCAGGTTGAGCAGTTTCTACCACTGATAGATAATATTCAAGATGACGATCCCGTGTTCCCGCGCCTTCGCCGTTTTCCAATAATTTGTCGCGCGCGTATTGGCGGATGGTTTCCAGCAGGAAAAAGCGTTTCTCATCGCCTTCATCCTTCACAACCACCAACGATTTGTTGACCAGTTGCGGCAGATGCTCGAACACATCTACAACGCTGCAGATCATCTCCGCGGCTTCGAATGTCCAGCCGCCTGCGAAGACGGAGAGCCTGCGCAACAAGGCGCGTTCATCTTCGCTTAGTAGGTCATAACTCCAATCAATCAGCGCGCGTAATGTCTGTTGGCGCGGCAGGGCGGTGCGGCTTCCACCCGTCAACAGTTTGAAGCGGTCGTCGAGCCGTTTGGCGATTTGTTCGGGAGAAAACACGCTCACGCGCGAAGCGGATAATTCTATCGCCAAGGGGATGCCGTCGAGACGGGAGCAGATTTGAGCCACTGATGAAGCGTTCTCGTCCGTCAATTGGAAATTTCGGTTCGCAGCGGAGGCCCGTTCCACGAACAACTGCACGGACTCAAATTGCATAAGACTTCCGAAGTCTTGAAGACTTCCGAAGTCTGGGGGCAAAGAAAGCGACGGCACGCGATAGACTGTTTCACCGTTAATGCCCAGCGCCTCGCGGCTACTGGCGATGATCTTGATGTCCGGTGCGATGTGCAAGAATTCATCCGCAATTTTTGCGCTGGCTTCAACGAGGTGCTCGCAATTATCGAGAATGAACAGAAGCTGCTTCTCGCGCAAATAATCGTGGACAAGATCCTTGAGTGGCGTGCCGGAAATTTCGCGGATATCCAAAGCGGACGCAATTGTCTGCATCACCAACGACGGATCCGAAATAGGTGCAAGCTCTACCAGCCAGACGCCATCCTTGAATGCTTCAAGTAATTCGGTGCCAAGCTGTATAGAGAGACGCGTCTTACCTGTGCCGCCGGGACCGATCATAGTAAGCAGGCGCGCACCCTCGAGCCTTGACCTGGCTTCGGCAAGTTCACGTTCACGGCCGATAAATGAAGTGAGTTGTGTGGAAAGGTTGTTGGTTTTATGAGACTGCGACTTCAGTGCAGGGAAATCCTGTCGCAGGTTGGGCGCGTTGAGTTGGAATATATGCTCGGGGCGATTTAATCCCTTGAGATAATGCTGTCCAAGATCGAGTGCGGAAATATCTGCAGGCAAATGCTCCCTTGCAACCTGCAAAGTTATTTCTGAAATCAATATCTGCCCACCATGCCCGATAGACATGATGCGCGCGGCACGGTTGAGTGTGCCGCCATAGTAATCGTTATCGCGAAATTCCGCTTCCCCTGTGTGCAGTCCCATGCGCACGCGAAGTGAGACTTCCGAGATTTCAAAAAACTCGGAAGTCTGAAGAGCGTGTTGTGCATCCAATGCCGCGTTGACCGAATCAATCGCGGTCATGAAAACTGCATGGAATCCATCGCCCGTTGTCTTTATGATGTGACCATGGTTTGATTCTATGGCCTGCTTCAAAGTATCATCATGTTGAGCGAGGGCAGTTTTCATTGCTTTGGGATGTTGCTCCCAAAGCTGTGTTGAGTTTTCGATATCAGTGAATAAGAATGTAACAGTGCCGGTAGGAAGGCGCCGTCCTGAGATTATCGAAGGGCTATTCATTTGATTCACCCAAGGCATATTCAATTGCCTGTTCCATAGTGCTTGAGCAACCCTCATCCCAAGCCTTGTTGAATTCAATCTCTTCCATCTCTACTCGTAATTTAGATTTCGCTTCCTCAAACTCCCTTTGTTCGGAAGGCATTCGAAGAGAATTGATGGATGTCCTTATCGCCTCCGCCGCGCCGAACAGACGTGCTGCCCTGGGGGCATCTTCCAGCGTTTGCGCGATAAATCCAAAACACTCCAATTGATGCGCAATTGCAGCGCGGTGACCCCAATCCTGCCACAGCCTTATGGTCCTGCGATAATAGATCAATGCTTTTTCAAATTCGCCATGCTCGCGCAGGGCATGCGCAAAATTGCTTTGCATGAAAGTAAGGCCGTATTTGTCATTGCGTTCGGTCACGATCGCGATGGCATTATTCATATACTTAAGTGCCCCATCAAGATCATTGTCAATGAAAGGATCCTCGATCAAACCCACCGCTGTACTGATAGGATCAACTGGAACACCGGCTTTTTTCAGCAGGTCAATGGCTTTTTTATGATATCCTGCCGCTTCAGGTTTTCTATCCGTCTGTGTATGAATATGGATCATGGCGTCAAAGGCCCAAAACAGCAACTTTGTGTATCCCTCCCGTTCACAGATATCGATAGACTTTTCGGCGGCTTCCAATGCAGCTTCAGGATCACCTCCATATAATGCACAATGCCCGAAAGTAGCAAGCGCTTCCGCGAGAATTTCCTGATTGTTAATTTCCTGAGCGAGTTTGATGCTTTCCTCAACGGCAACCCGGCTGGCCTGATGATTTCCCATGTTCATCAAAACCTGGGCATACCGATTCAAAACATGAGCCTTCAACTTGGATACATCTTTTATTTCATCTAACTCTTCGTGCGATAGGGAATTTAATCGTGAAAGGATACGTTTACACCATTCATTGGCATCTGTGATCTTTCCCTGGAGGATCCATGGCCAAATTGTGCTGGCCGACGTTAGGAGGATCATCGCTTTTTCCAGATTGCTTTCCACGGCCCAGGATAATGCGGAGCGCATATTATCGTATTCACTGATCATTTTTTTGAATACATCATCCTGGCGGGGATTAATATATTCTTCGTCATTGCGGATCGTCATATCGATATAGAAATCAAGATGATAGTTACGTACAACGACTGATTCGTCCGTTTCGAGCAGCTTTTCTCTTGCATATTGACGGATGGTTTCTAGGCGGTAATACCTGATATTGCCGTCTCTTTCTTCAGCGATTACAAGTGATTTATCCACGAGTTGGGCGAGCAGATCAAGGACTTCGTATTCGTCGACACCATCCCCTGAGCAAACTTTTTCCGCTGCTTCCAAGGTCCAACCGCCGACAAAGACCGCCAGCCTGCGGAATAAGGCTTTCTCGGGTTCACTTAATAGATCGTAACTCCAGTCAATGAGCGCGCGCAACGTTTGTTGTCGAGGCAAGGCTGTGCGGCTGCCGCCTGTCAGCAGACGGAAGCGGTCATCCAGTCGTTCGGCGATTTGTTCCACTGAAAGAACGCGTACACGCGCGGCGGCAAGTTCAAGGGCCAGAGGAATGCCATCCAAACGGAGGCAGATTTGGGCAACGGAAGAAGCGTTCTCATCCGTCAATTTGAAATTCGGATTCGCAGCAGACACACGCTCTACGAAGAGTTGGGCTGATTCACAGCTAAGCACCGCATCACGCGTGGGTTCAACCTGTTCGGGCAAAGAAAGTGACGGCACCCGATAGACCGCTTCCCCGTTAATCCCCAGCGCTTCGCGACTGCTGGCCAGAACTTTCAGATTCGGGCAATGACGAAGGAGTTGGTCGGCCAGGCGGGCACAGGCGTCGATGAGATGCTCACAATTGTCGAGGATCAAGAGCAATTGTTTGGCACGCAAATAGTCTATGACCAGGTCCGCCAGCGGTCGCCCCGGACTCTCCCGCAAGCCGAAGACCGAGGCAATGGTCTGCACGATCAAGGCAGAATCGCTCAGCGGAGCAAGCTCTATCAGCCAGACGCCTTCTTTATAGTCAGATAAGCTCTCGCTGCCCGCTTGGTACGAAAGGCGGGTTTTCCCCGTCCCACCCGGACCGATGAGTGTCAGCAGGCGTGACTGCTCCAATCTTTCTTTTACTCCGGAAAGTTCACGCTCCCGTCCAATAAAGGAAGAAAGGTTTGTAGACAGGTTGTGATTGATAGTTCTCAGTGTATTTAATGGAGGAAATTCCTTCTGCAAATCCGGAACAGCCAGTTGATAGAGATGCTCTGGCCGCAGCATATCCTTCAAATTCCGCTCTCCCATATCCATGAGCTGCACATCTTCTGGCAAATTGCCATCCAGCAGATCATGCACCGTTTGTGAAATTAATACCTGACCACCATGCCCAACTGACATAATACGCTGAACCAAAGCCAACGTAGCATACCCGGAATAATTTGATTCGCCCTCGAATTTCGCCGCCCCCGTGTGAATCCCCATGCGCACTTTAATAGTTGCCGGCGACCATGCCTCGCGATCCAAAAGACGTTGTGCTTCCAGGGCCGCATTCAGGGCGTCAATTGAGTTATGGAAGGACACGCAATAGGCGTCACCTCCGGTCCTAAAAAGAAAGCCATCGTGACTCACGATGGCTTGATCCAGGATTTCGTTGTGGCGCGCAAGCAAGGCTGGCATATCGCCAGGATATTCCTGCGCAAGTTTTGTGCTACCTTCGATGTCAGTGAATAGAAATGTGACTGTACCAGAAGGAGGTTTACCCATAGAGTGTTCTCCAGCTTGAACAAAATTCTTTCTTATTTTATTTTTTCTTTTTCTCAGGCTTCATCAAAAATTCAAAGGGCGGTTTCTGGTTTAGCTTGATAAGATGCGCACCCGTTTCACTGACAAATAACACCGTAACCGAAGCCGTGTCACACCCAAGGCGCTGGAAGTAATCGAGCGGCATGCCAAGATAATGGGCAACTGCCAGTTTGATGGGGTCGGCGTGAAAGACCACGGCCACGACATCTTTCGGTTTATGGGAAGCAGCTATCTCGTCCAGGGTAGAGGCGATACGCGCCTGCGTTTCGAGAAACGATTCCCCCTCTGGGAATGTGAAGCGGGAAGGCGCCTGCTGAACGATCTTCCATTTCTTAATCCGGCGTACTTGTTTCAGAGTGCGCCCCTGCCATTTCCCAATATCATTGTCCATTAACTGGGGTCGCAGTTGGATTTCGAGTTTACGGCCCTCTGCAATCGGCTCAGCCGTTTCGATAGCACGTTCCAAAGAACTGGAATAGATGGCTTTCAACGGAACCTGTTCCAAAGCTACGGCTAACTCTAAAGCCTGCTCATGTCCACGTTTATTGAGATGGACACCTGGCGACTGCCCGGCCATCTTGCCCGCTTTCACAAATTCATTCTCGCCATGGCGAATTAGTAACAATAAAGGCATATCAATCCTCGTTTATTTTTTGTGCCCTAATGGGCGAAAAAATTGATTTTTGGAGGCGGGGAACACTCCCTGTTCTGTTGAACGGACTTCTTCTACTGCGAGAAAAGCACCCGGTACCATTCGATGGAATATGTCGATCACCACCGGCAAATCCTGCCGTTTTACGGTTATATAAATGATTTTCACCTTTCCCGAACTGCCCCGGCCATCGACGGTGGTGATTCCAAATCCGGCTTCGACCAAGGCTTTGATCAATTCTTTTGTATCGCGACGGATGATCGCTCGAAATGTAACTGTCCCTACGGCAAGCTTATTTTCCAGGAACATCCCGACATAGGTGCCCATGGCAAAGCCGCTCGCATACCCGACATAGGCAGCGACATTTTGCGCACTTTTCACGATTGAGGAGACAGCGACAATCCAGACAAATGTTTCGATGAATCCCAGCACAGGAGCGATGTTTCGCATCCCGCGCGAAGTAAAAATGATACGCAAAGTTCCCAGCGTCACATCAAAAACGCGGGCCAGGAAAATTAACAGGGGCAAACCGACCCATACATACCAGTCAAAGTTTTGTAGTAATTCTGTGATAGAGATATTCATGGGCTAATTTTATCAGTCTGCGTGCCCTTCGCGGACAAATTTCGTCAATTCGCTTACGCTGTAGTGCTCGATACCCAATCTGTCCAGTGTACGCCCCCGCCGCCAGTAATCCGTACTGTGAACAAAATTTGCCAGGCGGATCATGCTGTCTATGCCGCGCACGCTGACGCCATAACGAATCCCCAAAGCCGCCATCGGCACCAGGCTCATGGGCACATCTTCGAAGATATAGCGATGTTTAAGCGTATTGGGAGCCTTGATTCCGTAATACCCTGGTTGGTTGTGAATGGCATCATGCAAATCATCGCCTTTTGTATCGTAGGCAAGTTGCAGCCATTCCAGGGCGGTACGGGCACGGATGCCCACCGCTGAAGCCACCGTTACACGTTCCCGGTCGAGCACTTCGAGAATATGACCTACGCTCTTGGTTACACCGTCTATATAGAATTGAAAGTCGCCATAAGTGGCTTCGATCCAACCTGCATTGAGGATTGTAATGGCCGGATGAAAAATTGCCCCCATATTGTTCAGGCCGGTGTGTAACACATCTATCCCATCAATGAATTGGGGATAAGCTGGGTTGATTGCATCCAGCACTTGCTGCGTTTTAGTGGCGGGTAAGGCCGCTAACGGTACTGCCTCCTTGACGCGGAAAATCTTCGACTGTGCCGGCCCTTCCGCACGGCTGGCATAGATAAAAGTTTCAGCTTCGGCTACAACAAAATCGGCCATACAACCTGAATCACGCAACACTTTATCGAACTCAATGGCGCCACATGTACGGCCGGGATGCAAAATGACAATCTGCCCATCCTTCAGATATGGCGCCATTTTCGTTGCCATGTCAGTGTGCGCTGAGGACGGCACTACCACCATCAGAACTTCCGCATGTTTGACAGCGGCTTCAATATCGGAAGTCACCATAGCCAGTTTGGAAAAACCTTTTGGTCCGCCTTCCCCTCCTTCTAAATCGATCCCCATACGGGCTTCGATGCCCTGAATATGTTCTGGTGTTCGGTTATATAGGGCGACGTCAAAGCCCATCAGCGCCAGATGTGCAGCCATAGCCCTCCCGCCATGGCCGGCGCCAAAGACGGAGTAACGTTGAATGTCGGTCATGTAGCCCTCCTAAAAGCTATTTTTATGGATCAAGAGAGATATTTTTCAAGACGTTCCCTCTCCGATATCGTTTTCCCAGCAACATCGACCACAACACAGGCGCCGCGTTTATCAATTCGTGTGATGATTTCGCCTCGCGCATAGTCGTTACTGCCTAACTGCGGCGCATCCATAATACCCAGAGACACGGACTTTGCCAGTGCTGCGGGATCAATCCAGGGGTCGGATACAGAAGCGCTAGCAATGGACCTGATCGCCTCGAGCGTGACCCGAGCCTGTTCCACCAATTCATCTTTACGCGCCATCACGTCCGGGTCCGCCGTCAAGTCCGGTTGTCCCATCGCATTCTCAATCGCCCTTCGCGCCATGCGCGCAGCTTCAATGATGTCCTCACCTGTGGCGGCGTGATCCGCTTCGGTATGTCCAACAATATGGATAATATCCGGTCTAAGCGCCATTTGCAGGTAGATGCTGGCCGAGAGGTGCGCGCGCGCTGCATTGATCTCAACCGGGTAGCTGAGCAGACCTGTGCGGGTTTGTTTGTAGATGCGAAATTGACCCATCTCCCCCGGCCCCCCTTCCCTAGCAGGGAAGGGGGGAGCGGGGGGTTGGGTCAGGGGGGCAATGATCTCCAATACCGCCAGCATCTTGGCCAGGTCCATCTTGTCCGATAGTTCGGCGGGACTGTTGAACATCATCTGCGCGATGTAATCCTGCACGCCAAAGGCGCGCGCATTGTAGGCGGACAGGAACGCCGAGACGACAAAAATCACATCCGGCGCATCGCGCATGCCCCAATGGTGCGGTTCGTTGAGTTCCACCGGGATGCCGCGCTCGCCGTAGTAAGCCATCACCTTTTGATGCTCGCGGATGGAGCCTTCCAGGTCCCAGGGGCCGCGCCCGTCCATGGCGTTAAACCAGAACAACGGGATAGCGCACCAGGCGATGTTGATGGTATCCACGTACACCTCAGCCAACTCAAGGAAATCGTCGGTGCCGGAGTAAGTCCGCAGCAGCGGGAAATTTCCACGACTCCTGGCCTCGTACAGCGCGCGATAATCGTCGGCGCTACGGACAGGCACTCCGCCTGCCCCCGTTCGACGCGGGTCCTGGCGCTCAGGATGGAAGAAGTTGGCCTGGGCATCCTGGTCGATGCCGAGCGAGATCACATCCAACACTTTCGCATCTGCAATTTGCTGAATACCTGCAAGCGTAGCTTCCATGGTCGGCAGTCCAAAATGGTGGCGCAGGATCGGGTACGGGGATTTCCACCGGATGCGCTCGACCGTGGTTTTGGGAAAATCCTCGGCGGTCAACTCTTCTGTCTGACCTTTGAGATAAGCCAGCACTTCCTCGACCGGTTCCGTGCCATCGAAGGAACGCTCGAAAAAGCCGATCTTCTCAGCGCGCTTCACAACCGGCGGCGTGCCCCCGAACACGAACTGGACACCGCTCTCATGCAATTCCGAGGCTTCCTCGGCGAACTGCCCCAGCAGGCGCTCACCGGTCTCAGGCGTCAGCCGGTATGAGACCCCGACCAGGACCTGATCACCGTTCGCTTTGGCCTGTGCCTGCCGAACTGCATCCAGCATCTTTTTCGGTGACACAGCCGGACCGAGAAAAATTGTATTCCAACCTGCCTTCTCAGCCAAACGTAAGAATTTTGAAACACCAGCCACGTGGACACATTCGCCCAACGCGCCAGCGATGACAGTTTTCATGGTTACTCCTATCTACCACTTATCTGATATAGAACTTACGCAGTTCGCGAAAAGATACCGAAGATAAGGGCGGGCGAACGCCCCTCTTATTTTCGGGCTACTCCCATTCAACTGTGTAATTCCTATTAAATTATCAGAAACAGGTAAATGTCTCAACACAAAATGCGCTTCTCAACCACTTTTAACTTGCAGAGCAAGCAGATATCCACCCTAATGGAGTTAATCTCAAGCACAGATCGATTTGTTGCACCTAAGAAAGGTAATCAAAATCAAAATAATGCCGGGGGATTCAGAAGTACAACGATGACTTGCTTGCATTACCTGTCGTGTCCCCGAGGGAAAGAAATTATAACATAGGGGAACTGTGCGCCCCAAAATCTGGGTATCTACCACTGCGTCTTCGCGCAGCGAACGGCGGAAATTCCCAAAGAACCCTCTTTTCTTGTGCCTTATGAGTGCAATTTGAAGCTAGCCGTTGTCTACTCTTCCCCCAACTCTTCCGCGATATTCTCAAACTGCGCCAGCGCAGACTGTAGACTCTCCACAATCTCCTGCGCCAGTACATCCGGATCGGGCAGGTTTTCCGTATCTTCCAGGGACTCATCTTTCAGCCAGAAAATGTCCAGGCTGACTTTGTCGCGTGCCATGATCTCGTCATAGGTGAAGGCGCGGAAACGCTCGCTTTCTTGACGTTGGTGGCGATTTTCCGGGTTATAGCATTTGATAAAATCTTCCAGATCCGCATAACCCATTTGATTGGTCTTGAGCGTGAAGTGCATATTGGTGCGCAGATCGTAGATCCAGACCTTTTCGGTCCAGGGCTCTTCGCGCCCGGGTTTCTTGTCGAAGAAGAGTACATTAGCCTTGACGCCCTGCGCATAAAAGATGCCGGTTGGCAAACGCAGCAAGGTGTGGACATCGAAACCCGCCAGCAGTCGCCTGCGGACCGTCTCCCCCGCCCCGCCTTCGAAGAGCACATTATCAGGCACGACCACCGCCGCGCTGCCCTTAATCTCCAGCAGGGTGGCGATGT
>JBAVJG010000166.1:0-4826 GCA_049687655.1 Anaerolineales bacterium
ACCCAGGACCCCGATGCAAACGTGGTTGCGCTGTATACTGAAGCCATCAACCGTGATCCCAATTTCGGCGAAATCTATCTCGACCGTGCCATCTTCTATCTGAAGGATCAGGATCCCGAACATGCCCTGGCAGACCTGGCGACCGCCGAACGGCTTTTGCCCGGTTCTCCGCTTGTCTTTTACTATCAGGCGCGTGCGCATTTGGCTCTCGAAGAATTTGATGAAGCTGAAGACGCAGCGCTCAAGGCGAATGAGGCCGACCCTACCATGCTGCCGGTCTATCTTGCGCTGGGCGAGATTTACATGGCGCAGGAACAATACACGGATGCGATTGAAGTCTTGCAGACCTATGCGGGGTATGAGACCCGCGATGTGAGCGCGCGCGCCATGATCGGCGAAGCCTATTATCGGGCCGGTGATTGCGAAACAGCAGTCGAAGCACTGGATACCGTCATTTCAATGGATCCGCGCCAGCAGCAGGCATATCTATATCGTGGTCTGTGCTATGTGGAACTGGGGGAACCTGACGAGGCCGTATCCGATCTGGAACGCTCACCCAGTGATGACTTTACGCCCAACCTGGCGCTGATGCGCGCTTACATGCTCCAGGAGCATTTCGGTGACGCATATCTGCAGGGAGAAAAAGTGTTATCTCTGGCTGAGACGGATGAAGAACAAGCCCTGGCTTATTACTGGCGCGGGCTCAACTTCGAAGAACGGGAAGAATTGGATAACGCCGCCGAATCCTGGCAGGAATTGCTGGACCTGCCCAGAAGCGCGATGAGCAGTACGATGCGCGCCGAGGCGCAAGAGCATTTCTTCGATATCTACACAGCCACGCCTACTTTTACATCCACTCCAACCGAGACTCCAACCAACACATCGACCTCAACTCGGACATTAACACCCACACGAACACCCACACCATCCAGGACACCAACGCGATCCAGAACCCCAAGCCCGACAAATTAAGAAACAACCGCCCCTTCTCATTGACAGGGGCAGTTTGTATGCGTTATGCGGCAGTTGTACTGCCGTCTCCCAGCAGTACAACTGCTGGCACAACAATTTCGTTTGGGGAAATCATTTTCCGCTGCGACACTCATCACATGGACAGAGTGCGCGCAAATAATGCCAGTTGAATATCCCGTAATCATGCCCATCTTCCCAGACAATGGACAACGCATACGAACCGACAGCGACTACGTTGTCGATGCGCGTGGCGGGCGATTCTGCCAACTCAACTCCGAAAACATTGGGGTCGGGTTCGCTACCCATGTTTTCATGTCCGCCTCGGCAGGAGGCACAGGGACAGGCCGCGCGCAGCAGCCCAAACGGATAAACGCTGGTGTGCCCGTCATCCCAAGTGACAGTGAATTCGCGAGCCTTTTTGTCGGCAGTGATGCCGGTTGGTTTTTCGTTCATGTACATCTCCCGTAGAGGCGATTCGTGAGTCACCCCTACTACAATAAAATTATGGTGAAGGAATCGCTCCTAAGAAATCAGCCGCGGCCCAGCCTGCGCGGGTCTCGTCGTATGGGGCAACCAGATACCACCAGATATAACCATCGGTCTCTTGCGGGCCTTCGCGTACCTGGAATACTTCCTCGTCGTAGCCGAGAAAGGCAGGCGTTCCGTTCAGGCCGGGGTCAGCGCGCAGCCGCAGCCCCTCGCCATCCGTGCCGGCAATCTGGACGTAGCCGCCCACGCCGATCGTGTCAGGGGCCAGGGTGGAGGTGCCAACGACCAGTGGATCGGGGGTGAACGTCGGGGTGACGTCGGGGGTGGATGATGGGGCCGGGATCACGGTCAGGTCAGCGGGAGCAAACCCAAATTCTCGAGTCGGATCCGGTTTTGTCCATCCAATAGAGAGCAGCGTGATCAGGATGAGAAATCCAGCGATACCCAGTGCTCCCAGAATAACACGAATGTTGATAATAGAAGAAAGAACGTTTCGGTTCATATAATTTGAATCAGTTCGGGTTTTGTAAAAGATGAAGTGAGTCAGGTGGCATCAGCAACTTCAAGGCCTGCTTGTGGACGGTGATGGTGGCCTCCTGCGTGGCATCCTTGGGCTCGGCGTCCATATGCACGAAGAAGGGCGACTCGGCTTGCACTCTCAGGGTATGGAAAGGGATGCGCTGGGCTTCATCGGATTTGACATGCTGACCGCGCCATAGTTCATAGGCAATGCGCAGCGCATCCGTCAAGCTGTCTCCTTTAAAGAGCCACAGATCGAGCTGTCCATCGTCGAGATGGGCGTCCGGCGATAGAATAGAGTAGCCGCCCATGTAGCGGCGGATGTTGTTGGCAACCGCCAGAAGATAATGGCCCTCCAATTCCTGTTCATCGGCCCATAAACGCAGGCGGATGCCACTCCACTGGACGGCGCTCCAGATGGTGGTGGCGGCATACTCGGGCACAGCGAAGAACTTTTCTAGTCGCACACGCGGTTCGACAGAACGAATCGCCATCGCATCCAGGCCCATACCTGCCCACATCATGAAAAAATGTTCATTGCATTGACCCATGTCCACGCGCTGGATGGAGGCTTTTGCCAGGGTGTGCGCGTTCTCCTGTAATCGTCCAGGATACGCCCAGGTGTAGGCAGGCAGACCGAGCTCCTGTGCCCATACATTGGATGTACCTGCCGGCAGCACGCCTAAAGCAGTTTCGGAGCCGACCAATCCACCTGCTACCTGGCCGACGGTACCGTCTCCACCAACGGCAAAGGCCGCCTCGTATTCCTCAGCCGCAGCCTGCTGACCGAGTCGGAGGGCGTGTTCTCCGCTCTGAGTGGCGATAATCTCAACTTTCCAATCTGCCTTGACGAGTTCCGTTTCAATGGCTTTTAGGAATGGCTTGACGGAGAAGCGTCCAGCCTTCGGGTTATAAATGACCATAGCCTTACGCATGAAGGCGATTATACCCCCTCCCAGCCTCCCCCATTTTCCCGCTGAAGTTCGCAGGAAAATGGGAGGCTGGGAGGGCGGTGGGGGTCTGATGATATAATCGATTTCGCTATGCAGGAAGGTACACTGCTCAACAACCGTTATCAATTGCTCCAGCAAGTCGGCTCTGGTGGCATGGCCGAAGTGTTCCGTGCGCGCGATTCTATGCTCGAGCGTTACGTTGCCATCAAGGTACTGCGCGCCGACTATACAGAGAACGAATCCTTCCAGGAGCGATTCCGACAGGAGGCGCGTGCGGCGGCCAATCTGTCCCATCCCAATATCGTCACTGTGCACGATTTTGGGCTGGATCGTGGGCAGTTATTCATCGTCATGGAGCATGTCCCCGGCTCCGATCTGAAAACACTGGTTCGGCAGCGTGGACGTTTTACGGTTGAAGAAGCTATCCCCCTGATCGTACAGGCCTGTGCGGGCATCGGTTATGCTCACCGTGCCGGGTTGGTGCACTGCGACGTCAAGCCACACAACATGCTGGTTACGCCTGATAAACGCCTGAAAGTGACCGACTTCGGTATCGCGCGCGCGTTAGCAACTATCCATCCAGAAGAACATGCCGACGTGGTCTGGGGTTCGCCGCAGTATTTCTCGCCAGAGCAGGCGGCGGGCGAGCCGCCCTCCCCGGCTTCGGACGTCTATTCATTGGGTATTGTGCTATATGAACTCCTGACCGGGTCATTACCTTTCAATGCCAGTACTCCTGAAGAACTCGGACGCATGCACCTCGACTCCCGGGCGCATCCTATTCACGAGTATTTACCGGATATTCCTGAAACTCTGGAACAGATCGTGGACAAGGTACTCTCCAAAGAGCCTTCCGCCCGTTACCGCACAGCAGACCAGCTCGGACGAGTCCTCTTACGCTTTGGGACTCAGGCACAACCGGAGCCAGCGCCCGAGCTCTCTCTGACGCCCGAGGCCTCCCCCACCTATCAGCCGGAACCCGAACCGGTCTATTATACGGACCCGATGCCTGCCGCCCCTCCGATTGATATTGACTGGCTCGCGGTCGCTCTTGGCCTGCTGGCCCTGATCGCTGTTGGCGGACTGATCCCATTCTGGATGTGGGTGTACTTCGTATATAATCCACCAATCCGGTGAACCACCAGGACATTAAGTCACGAAGACACCAAATTTTATTTTCGTGACTTTGAGTCTTAGAGCCTTTGTGGTAAGTTTCAAACATGTCAAATTTTGTTATTGCTCCCTCCATCCTTTCATCTGATTTTTTGCATCTGGGTGATGTGCTACAGATGTGCAAATCCGCCGGCGCGGACTGGATCCACGTCGACGTAATGGACGGCCATTTTGTCCCCAACCTGACCATGGGACCTTTCATCGTCAGGCATTGCCGCCGCGGAACGGACCTGCCGCTGGATGTGCACCTGATGATGGAGAACCCGGAGAGATTGTTGGAAGCCTTTGCCGAGGCGGGTGCCTCGCGGCTGACCGTCCATGTTGAAACTTGCCCGCATTTGCATCGCACCCTGGAAGACATCCAGGCATTGGGGTGCGAAGCAGGCGTCACGCTCAACCCTGGCACCCCGGCTGCTTCGATTTTTCAGGTATTGCCATATGTGGATTTGGTGTTGGTGATGAGTGTCGATCCGGGTTTTTCGGGCGGCACCTATATTCCGGAAATGGTGGGCAAGGTAGCTGAAATCCGGAAAGAGTTGGATAAAATCGGTTCCCCCGCCTGGCTGGAAGTGGACGGTGGTATCTCCCCCGAAACCTTGCCCGAGATGAAGGCAGCAGGTGCCACCGCGTTTGTGTCCGCCACATCGATTTTCACGCACCCGGATGGTATTGCGGCGGGGATCGCTTCGTTGCGAGAGGTCATAAATAAGTAAGGCGATT
>JBAVJG010000167.1:0-1523 GCA_049687655.1 Anaerolineales bacterium
GAAGCCTGTACTGCACCTATTACGCCCTACCACATCTGAAAGCCTCGCGCGGACAGATTGTGGCCGTCTCCAGCCTGACCGGTAAAACGGGTGTCCCGCTGCGCAGCGGATACGCAGCCAGCAAACATGCTGTGGTCGGATTCTTCGACAGCCTGCGCATCGAACTGGCGGACGACGGCGTGGACGTGACCATCATCTATCCCGGCTTTGTGGCGACCGAAACACGTAAAAAATCCTTTGGGCCAAACGGATTTTCGCTTGGAAAGAGCCCGGTGCGCGAAGGGGAAATCATGACGACGGAAGAATGCGTGGACCAGATGCTGCCCGCCATCCAGAAGCGTAAGCGGGAACTGGTGATGACGCTGCGGGCTAAGGTGGGACAGTATGTGAAGCTGTTTGCGCCTGGACTGGTGGATACTATTGCACGCAGAGCAATTGAGGCAGGGAAGTAGGTGGGCGTGAAGCGCACGCCCATCTTATTTTCGGGTCTCCTCCGTATTTTTGCGTAAGTCCTGTTATTGTTAGCTTGCGAATAGGTTGAAAAACGCCTTGCACTGTACAATGTGAGCATACCTTTAGTAAGGAGAAAAAAACATGAAACGCGTATCTTTATTCTCTCCACTCATCATCTTGACTCTGGTTTCTTTAGCCTGCCAGGTTGCTATCCCAACTATAGTAAACGGCTCGGGCATACTAGACACTGAAACCCGGGATGTCAGCAATTTCGATGCAATCTCCCTGGAAAATATGGGGGATGTCTACATTGAAGTTGGAAATACCGAAAGGTTGACTATCGAGGCAGAAGATAATCTACTACCCCTCTTGACTTCGGAAGTGAAAAATGGCGTGCTCAAATTGGACGTGGTCAGGGGTAGAAACATTGACCCCACAATACCCATCACCTACAACATAACAGTAAAAGACTTGGAGAACATCACGCTGGCTGGCTCGGGGGTTATCTATTCCGCGCCTCTCGAAGCAGACCGAATGACCGTTATGCTGGCCGGGTCCGGAAATATCGAACTGGAAGAAGTGACCTCCACAGATTTTAAGGTGACAATCGCCGGTTCAGGCAATATCACTGTGGACGAGATCGTGACCGAAAGCGTAGATGCGACCATCAACGGCTCGGGCGATATCCAGATCGCAGGGGTAGCGCCAAAGCAGAAACTGGACGTATTTGGCTCCGGCAGCTATCTGGCAGGCGATTTACAAGCTGATACAATCGACATCAATATCGCCGGGAGCGGGAGTGTGACGGTCTGGGTCATGGAGCATATGAACGCTTCGGTCAACGGCAGCGGGAACATCAGCTATTACGGCAGGCCCACCATTAACCATACCGACAACGGCTCCGGAATCTTAAGATCGCTGGGCGAAAAGTAAACTTGAATCAAAATTTTTAGTGCCAACCACCCTGTCGGATGTGACAGGGTGCTTGTTTTTGGGGTTCCCATAAGTGCGTCGCACCTGGTTTGAAGGGGGAATCTACACGTGAAGATTTAACCGCCTAAACGGATTCG
>JBAVJG010000168.1:0-9910 GCA_049687655.1 Anaerolineales bacterium
GGCGCAACGCCGATCGTCTTTTCGATGATGTTCATTTCATCCAGCACTTCGGCGATCAAGCGGTGGGCCACACCGTGTGTGCAGCCGGGGCAATAGTGGGTCGGGAATTCGGTAAACGCCTCAGGGCGCTGGTACACTAAATTTTCAGGTTTCGCAATTGTTGCCATCATGCACCTCTATTTCAATATCTCAGTCATGCGTTCGGCCCAGGCGTGCCGCGGGTCCGATACGATGCTCAGTTCGGTGGTTGCAATGCGCTGGATTTCGCCGATGATTTCATCCGGGAATGGCACCACGCCGCCAGGGCGTCCGTAAAACTCAACTGGAACACGCCCTTTGGCTGCCAGTTGCACATCGTTGAGCATCTGTCCCATGTTCATTTCAACCACTAAGAAGGCCTGCGCCCGTTTCGATAGTTCATCCAGCACCTCATACGGGAAGGGGCTGACCGTGATCGGCCGCAGCAGCCCGACCTTGATTCCCTGCTGACGGGCGCTCCGCACCGCAGAAAGGGCCACGCGTCCGGCCGTTCCGAAGCCTACTACCACGAAATCGGCATCCTCCAGGAAATATTCCTTGTACCGGACTTCGTTCTTCTGGACTTCCTGCCAGCGCTTGAACATGCGCAAGTTCGCGATTTCTTCTTCATACGGATCGATATAGATGGAACTCAAAACGCGTCTTTCGCGACCGATGGCGCCATTGGTGGCCCAATCCCAGTCTTTGCGATTGACGGGTTGCATCTCAGGCAGTTCGGCGGGTTCCATCATTTGGCCGATAGAGCCGTCAGCGATGATAATGCATGCGGTGCGGTAGCGCTCCGCCAGGTCGAAAGAAAGAACCGTCATGTCGATGGCTTCCTGCACCGTCGAGGGGGCCAGCACGATCGGGTTGTAGTCCCCATGACCGCCGCCATGCACAGCCTGGTTGTAATCCCCCTGCGAGGGGGCTATATTGCCCAGGCCGGGTCCGCCGCGCATCACGTTGACCAGCACCACTGGGATCTCGGTGCCGACGATGTAGGATAGGCCTTCCAGCATCAGGCTGACGCCCGGGCTCGAGGAGGTTGACATGACTCGCACGCCCGTGCAGGCCGCGCCGTAGACCATGTTGATGGCGGCCACTTCACTCTCTGCCTGGACGAAGGTGCGTCCAAGCTCAGGCAGTCGTTTCGATAGGTGTTCGAGGATTTCAGTTTGCGGAGTGATTGGGTAACCGAAATAGGCTTCCAGACCAGCGCGGATAGCGGCCTCAGCAATGGCCTGGTTGCCTTTTAACAGTTCTCTAGGCATGTGTTCTCCATTTTTTGGGTATCTCTTGATGAAATGATAAGGGCGTAGCATGGCGCTACGCCCTTGATAAACTTATGCGGCGGTAGGAACCGCCCTGGTAATCTCCCGGTAGACAGTTATGGCTGCATCTGGACAAACCAGCGCGCAAATCGCGCAGCCTGTGCAACCGTCCTTGAATATGTAGGCCGGGTGATAGCCCTTGGGAGTCAGGTGTTCCATATTCAGTTCGAGCACATCCTGAGGACAGGCATTGATGCATAACTCGCAACCTTTGCAGTATGTGTCACTGACTTCAATCCAACCTTGAGCAGGCATTCATTTCTCCTTTGTTGAGAAGTTGGATAAAAAATAGCTTATCAGCCATTTCAAACCTATTATCACCTTTTTAGGCGGGGAAGGCTAGTGTAAAGAGTCATACTCATCATAATACAAATTTCCCTGTCCGTTCTGGCTAATTTGATATTGTTCTTTTCCCGTTAAACGAACTTGCTCAGCACCTGAACCTGCTGCCCGGCTTCGACACCCCCATCGTAGCGTACTGCGGTTCCGGTTGGCGCGCCACCATCGCCATGACCGCACTGCACGGCATGGGCTGGACGGAGGTCCGCGCGCTCAAGACCACCTTCGCTGACTGGGTCGCCGCTGGCAATCCGGTTGTGGAAGGTCTCCCCGAGCCGATGGTTTTGGATGTTGTTCAGGTTGGCGAAGGCCTGACTGACCCGGTTGATACGGCTGTCAACATTGCTAAAGAAACCGGTTGGGGCGGCAAAGCTGCCGATGCGCTGAACACAGAACTGATCGAGAAGCCTGACATGATTCTGATCGATGTCCGCACTCCGGAAGAAGTCGCTGAAAAAGGCGTCATCGCTGTTGAAGGACAGGAATTGCTGACCATCCCCCTGGAGCGCCTCCTGGCGGAAAAAGGCACGTGGCCTGCCGACAAAGATGCCGAGATCGTGATCTACTGCGGCAGCGGACACCGCTCCACCATGGCGATGACCATCCTGCTGACCGAAGGCTACACAAAGGTCACCAGCCTGAAGGGCGGCTTCGGTGGCTGGGTTGAGGCTGGTTTCCCGGTTGCAGAGTATATTGCTCCGTAACCAATCCCGCTCCGAACGACAAGAAACACGCAGCGCACCAAATTGGTGCGCTGTGCTTTTTTTCAATTAGCGCAGGCTTTATTTTAAAGAATGCTTCATCTTTTCTTCATCTAACTCCGCTACAATAAAACCGTAGAGTTCACTATGTGCATGTTGCCTCATACTCTAATAGCATGAAGAAGGAAATTATCATGAAATTGCAAAAATCAGTAAACGCCAACCGCGGTTTTTCATCCCAGTGGGCGAGCCTGGTTTTCCTGAACTTTTTTTTACTCGTTTTTCTGGCCGCCTGCGGCAATTCGCCGACAACCAATTTGCCAGGCGGGGCAGTGAGCCAGGGCGCGATTCCGGGCAAAGAGGAATTTGGTATGACCAAGGAACAACTTTATACTGCCATTGAGAACGTGGAAGGGGAGATCAGCAAGTGCATGAGCGAAGCCGGTTTCGAATACTTCGCCGCTGACTACAACACCGTCCGCAGAGGTATGACCTCCGACAAATCCTTGCCCGGGATGAGCGAACGTCAGTTCATTAGTCAATACGGGTTTGGCATTTCGACCCTGTACACTGGTCACGCTCCGCAACTCTCTGAACTGCGTACGCCTGCGCAACTTGGCCTGGGCTCGCAAAACGTTCAGATATTTCAGAGCCTGTCTCCTGTCGATCAGGTGGCGTACAGCCACACCCTCTTTGGCGAACATCCTGATGCGACCTTCGCGGTAGCCCTGGAAACGGAGGATCTCTCCCGCACGGGCGGTTGTACACGCAGCGCTATTGAGATATTTTTTACCCCTGAGCAAATGAACTCGTCTTATATCAATCCGTTTGATGTGTTGGTGGACCAGGACCCGCGTATGGTTGAAGCCAATGCCAAATTTGCCGCTTGTCTTCGCGAAGCAGGTTTCGAATACAATCACGAGAAAGAAGTTGAGCCAGACCTGCGCAAGAAACTTGACACTATTACCGGCGGCGCGCCTCTGGAATCATTATCATCTGATGCGCTGGCTGCCCTGACGGAGCTTCAAGGTTATGAACGTGCGCTTGCTTCGGCTACCCTGGATTGCGAGAGGAGATACCTCGATCCGGTCGCGGACAGAGTCGAACTGGAATATTACGCAGGTCCGCAACAATAGCGTAACAGGACATCGTAGTGCGACATGAATGTCGCACTACAAGAGCCGATCATGAAAAGAATCTTCACAACAGATTTCTGGAAAGCCGATGGCGGTTTGGACAGGAAGCAAGTACTGGCGCTTTCTCTATTTTTCGTTGTGCTGCTGGCTGTGGTTAGCTGGATAGCCGGGAGCAAAATCCAGTCTCCTGCGGAAGCGGCAGCGCGTACCGCGCCTCCCACGCCATCGCCCATTCTTGTCCCCGTTGAAGAGCGGATCCTTACATCCGATGTCATCACGCGCGGTACTGCTCGCTTTGGGCTGCCGCAGTCCATCTCGCTGGCGCCCTCGCCCCTCAAGCCCGACGTGGGTATCATCACAACGCTGCCCGAGCGGGGTGAGCAGTTCGAGGAAGGCCAGGTCTTGCTGACCGCCTCGGGACGCCCGGTTTTCCTTCTGCAAGGCGATATTCCGGCATACCGTGACCTCTACGCCGGTCTCTCCGGTGAGGATGTCCGCCAGTTAGAGGCAGCGCTCGAACGCTTGAAGTTTAATCCAGGCCCGGTGGACGGCGTCTTTGATGAGGAGACCACCGCAGCTGTGGCTGAATTGTACAGTTCGGCCGGATATGATTCCTTCACAGCAACTGGCGAACAGTTGGCAAATCTCCTAACTCTTGAAAACGAGCTTGCGCTTGCCATCGAAGAAAAGGTTGCGGCTGAGAACGCTCTTGCGCAGGTGGCTGGAGCCAGCGATTCTGCCCAAGCTGCCGAGCGCGAAGTCGAGTGGTTGACATTCCTGGTTGACCGGCTCACAGAGGAAGTGGAGGCGGCTCGCCACAGAGCCATTTCACCGCTGCCGGTAGATGAAATCATTTTCCTCACGGAATTCCCCGTCCGCGTAGAGGAGATTACCGTAGAGGTCGGTGATGCAGCCAGCGGTCCCGTCATCGTGGTGACGAACAATCAACTGGCGATCGATTCATCCCTGCCCCTGTCGGAGGCGCCGCTTGTCAAGCCGGGAATGACGGTAGCCATCGACGAACCGGATCTGGGCTTCCAGGCGGCCGGCGTGGTCTCCAGGGTTGCCAATACCCCTGGCACCGATGGTGTGGACGGCTATCACATCTACTTCGAAGTGCTTGTGGATGAGACTCCCGCAACATTGGATGGATTTTCGCTGCGCCTGACCATCCCAGTCGAGTCGACCAGAGGGATGGTCAGGGTTGTGCCGATCAGCGCGCTTTTCCTGGCCGCCGATGGAACCTCGCGTGTCCAGGTGGAGAACAATGGAAAGCTTGAATTCGTTGTCGTCGAACCGGGGTTGTCTGCGGACGGTTTCGTCGAAGTAAAGTCCGTTGACGGGACTCTCTCAGCAGGTCGGCTTGTGCTGGTTGGGTATGAGAAGAGCCAGTGATGACAGGCAATAAGAAGGTCAGGGACTACGTTCTCGAACTCAATCGAGTTGGGCGACAATTCGGTAGCGAACCGGTTGTCCATGCGCTTGTTGAGGTAGATCTGCGCCTGGAGCCCGGCGAATGGCTGGCGATCACCGGTCCTTCCGGGGCCGGAAAATCGACCCTGCTCCACATCCTTGGCTGCCTCGACCGACCTACCACCGGCGAGTATATTTTCGAAGGTATCGACACCGCCGCTCTGAGCGATGATGAACGTGCCGGATTGCGCAGTCGGCGGATTGGCTTTGTCTTCCAGTCTTATCACCTGTTGCCGCATCGTTCCGTACTCGAAAACGTAATGCTGGCGGAAGTCTATCGCGAGCAGGACGATCACGGGCGTCATGAACGCGCCCTGGCTGCACTGGACCGGGTCGGACTGAGTCACCGTGTTGATTTCATGCCGACCAAACTGTCGGGTGGGGAGAAGCAGCGGGTGGCCATCGCGCGGGCACTGGTCGGATCTCCCAACCTGCTTTTATGTGATGAACCGACTGGAAATCTGGATTCAAAATCGGGTGCGGAAATCCTCGATCTCTTCGAAAAATTGAACGAGCAGGGACTCACCTTGATTGTCGTTACCCACGATGAAAGCATCGCCAAACGAGCGCGACGCCGGGTTCACATCGTTGACGGCGCGCTGACGGAAATCGCCAGCGGCAAAAGAAAGCGCAGAACCGCCGGCGCCTCGAGCCCGGACACCGGTGCTGGTCTCGTAGCCCGATCAGGGATCACGCCCCGTGATCTCTTCAACGAGGCGATTGCCGGGATATTCGCGCGGCCCGGACGCATGGCGCTGACCATCCTGGGCATTGTGATCGGGTTGACGGCGCTGGTCGCCACACTGGGACTATCGCGTACCGCCAGCAACCGCATCATCAGCCAGTTCGATGAATTGGCCGCAACAGAGATCACCATCGCCGGGAAAACGGGGGTTACGGGCCCCGATCCCAGGGCTATTCCGTGGGATGCGCCAACGCGCCTTCTGCGCCTGAACGGTGTGGTGGCCGCCGGGAATTTGAGCGAGCTTGAGCTTGGCGACGCGCTGGTCAGCGCTTCCCCCGTGAAGGACCCGCAAGGCCAGACCTCATTTCACCTTTCGGTGCAGGCAGCCTCCCCGGGTTTATACAACGCCGTGCGCGCCGATCTGAAGGCCGGGCGTTTTCCTGACCTGGGACACTCCGAACGAATGGAGCGGGTCGCGGTGCTTGGTTCCAATGCCGCCCTTCGTCTGGGAATCGTGGGCGTGGAGCACTACCCGGCGATTATCATTGGCGATTATATTTATCTGGTGATCGGTATCTTGAACGATGTTGCCCGCCAGCCCGACCTGCTCGGAGCGGTCATCATCCCTGAGGGGGCTGCCCGCCACGATTTCGGACTGGTCGGCCCCGGCAAAGTGATCGTTGAGACCGGGCTCGGCGCAACTTCGCTGATCGTCGAGCAGTCTCCTCACGCGCTGCGCCCGGATGACCCGACTGCCTTGAAGATCGAATTTCTCCCGGAACCCCAGCGCCTGCGCGACGCTGTGCAGAGCGATTTGAACGTCCTCTTCTTCCTGCTGGGCACTTTATCCCTGGTGGTCGGCGCGATCGGCATTGGAAATATCACCCTCGTCTCAGTACTGGAACGTACCAACGAGATTGGCCTTCGCCGTGCGATCGGCGCCAATCGGGGACATATCGCCGCGCAATTCCTACTCGAGAGCACCTCACTGGGCATCATCGGCGGTATTATCGGCTCCAGCCTGGGCGTATTGATTGTAGTAGCGGTCTCTGTGATTCAGGTGTGGACCCCGGTCCTGGACCCGCTGGCGCCCATCTTTGCACCTTTGGTTGGAGGGCTGATCGGCTTGATTTCGGGCGCGTACCCGGCCATGCGCGCGGCCAGATTGGAACCGGTCGAAGCCTTACGCATCGGAGCATGATGGTGTGCTTGTTGAACCGGCCAGCCAGGGATAGATCTGTTGGAGGTTTTTCGTAAATGGACCTCATTCGTACAAAATCTTTCAGCTTATACTATAAATATGCGCGTATTACTTGTTGAAGACGAACACAAAATATCGGCCTATATCAAGCGTGGACTGGAAGAATCCGGCTATGCTGTCGATGCTGTTTTCAACGGGCGGGAGGTGCTCGATTGGGCCGAAGCGGCCTCTTATGATCTCATCATCCTGGATGTCATGCTTCCTATCATGGACGGCCTGACTGTTTGCCGCGAACTGCGCCAGCGGGGCGATAACACACCTATTCTTTTGCTCACCGCTCGCGATACTGTGGATGACCGAGTCATCGGCCTGGATGCCGGGGCGGACGATTACCTTGTCAAGCCTTTTGCCATGAAGGAACTACTTGCCCGCCTGCGTGCCCTTACGCGCCGAGCCAGCGATCAACCCAAGTCTCCCGTCATCCAATTTGCTGACCTGAGCCTCAATACACGGACCCGCCAGGTGTGGCGCGGCGGACGTTTGATTCCGCTCGCGGCCAAAGAATTTGCCGTGCTCGAATGCCTGCTACGCGAGCCTGAGCGCGTACTCACCCGCACGCAAATCGCCGAACACGTCTGGAACTACGATACCTTCAACCAATCCAACGTGGTGGATGTCTACATCCGTAATTTGCGCCGCAAGATCGATGACCCCTGCGATCAGAAATTAATTCACACCATGCGCGGAGTAGGCTACTGCCTGTCTCTTTATGAAGTGGATTAAGACAATCCGGACTCGATTCGCGCTGTGGGCCACTGTACTTATTCTGGCTTTCCTGGCCGCTTTTGGGGCCTTTATTTATGTTGATCTCGACCGTAGTCTGTATGCAGCGGTAGACGATTCCCTGGTCCTGAGCGCCGATCAGGTCGTTGCCGGACTGGGCATGGAGGGGGGTAATCTACAAATCCTCCTCCCCGAAAACCAGGATCAGGACCCTTACGAAGCCTTTACCCAACGCGGCCTGACGCTGATCATCTTCTCCAGAGGTGGGGAAATCTTGCAGGCGGTTGGTCCCTATCACCTTGCTCCGCTGCCCTTTTCCGGCGCGCTTTCACAGCCCGAATTCCATACCATTCCCGAGACGAACGAAATCGACCGCATCCGCGTTTACACGATGCCAATCCTTGAAAGTGGCCAGGTCATCGGCTGGGTGCAGACCATGCAGAGTCTCGGCAATGCAGAAGAATCGCTCGACAGGCTCAGGACCGCACTGCTGCTCGGGAGCGGCTTGCTTTCCCTGCTGGCAGGCTTCGCAGGCTACTTTCTCGCTGCGCGGGCCCTGACACCAATCGACAAGATCACCAACACAGCTCATCGCATTTCCACCGAAGACCTGTCTGCTCGCTTGAACTTGCCTGATAACGGTGATGAGGTCAGCCGCCTTGCCAACACGTTTGACCAGATGTTAACACGCATTGAGAGCGGCTTTGCGCGTGAGCGCCAGTTTACCGCTGACGCCTCCCATGAACTGCGTACTCCCCTGACCGCCATGCAGACCATCCTGGGCTTCGTCCGGGAGGGCGAGCGCCCCGTGGAGGAATATCGCCAGGCGCTGGATGACCTGGCCGAGGAAACAGACCGTCTGCAAGGGTTGGTAGAAGACCTGTTGCAACTGGCGCGCGGCGAAAGGGGGATGGAATTACTAAAGGAAGAAATCGACCTGTCTATTTTGCTGGTAGACGTGGCCGATTCGTTGTCCCCATTGGTGGAACAAAAACGCCTCAAACTCACCCGTAACCTGCCACCGTCTCTCGGCATTTCCGGCGATACCGATCAGTTGATCCGTTTGATCGTCAATCTGCTGGACAACGCCATCAAGTATACGGAACAGGGTTCGATCACATTGTCAGCGTACGAAGGGGGTGGGGGCATTTATATCGAGGTTTCCGATACAGGCATTGGCATCCCTCCGGAGCATTTACCGCACATCTTCGAGCGCTTTTACCAGGTTGAATCTGCCCGGACATCCGGCGGAGCGGGGTTGGGACTGTCAATCGCCCGGCAAATAGTGGGGGTGCATGGCGGCAGGATCGAGGTCCAGAGCGAAGCGGGTAGGGGGTCGACGTTCAGTGTGTATTTGCCAAGATGAAGCATTCTGCATCTTCGCTTCATCCTGGCTTCATTTCCATTCACTAAAATAACAAAATCGTATTACGCGTGATATCTATCCTTATGCATAAAGTAAGCGTCGATTTCGTCTTTCGATCTTGATTAAGGATAACTTTGCGATACCATGCCTGTCAACTCATCCGTGATAAAACGCGGTTGAGTTCTAAATTTAAGGAGACTTTTCCCTATGCAACAAACGAATGGTTCTCACATCCTGGTTGCAGAAAACCTGACCAAATCCTATGATGGCAAACTGGCCTTGCGTGGGTTGTCCTTTTCTCTGCAGGCCGGTCGTATCCTGGGATTCCTGGGACCCAATGGCGCCGGGAAAACCACTTCCATCCGCATCCTGACTACGATCTTTGAACCATCCTCAGGGCAATTTCGCGTGGATGGCATCAGTTCGGATCACCCGGAGCTGATACGCCGGAAGATTGGAGTGCTGCCAGAAAGCCTGGGCTTCTACAAACAGATGACCGGTATCGAATTTCTGACTTATTTTGGTCAACACTATGGTCGCAAGCCTTCCACCGCGAAAGAAAACGCCAGCGCTCTTTTGAATGAAGTCGGGCTGGCGGAGAAGGGTTCTACGCTGATCGGCACCTACAGCCGTGGGATGCGCCAGAGGCTGGGTATTGCGCGTGCGCTGGTCAACGATCCTGTGGTGGTCTTTCTCGACGAACCTACCCTGGGGCTCGACCCGCGTGGCAAAATGGAACTGCTGGCACTGGTCAAACGCATTGCCAGCGAACGCAAGGCCGGGGTTGTTTTTTGCAGCCACCTTTTGACGGAGGTAGAAGAGCTATGCGACGATGTGGTGATTCTGCGAGAGGGCCAGGTTGTCACGACTGGAA
>JBAVJG010000169.1:0-2207 GCA_049687655.1 Anaerolineales bacterium
CCATGTTGCGGCGGGGCGAGCGACGGAAAATCCTAAAGAATCATAATACAGTATAGTGTAAGATTCGACTTTACGTTTGAACCACTGGTACGATTTTGCCCCCCCTCCAACGAGGGGTCTTTAATTAGACATATCCCCTTCTATGGGGTGAAAGATTTGTTATTCCCTGTAGTTCTGAAGAGGGAGTCAAAACCCGATTGGAGACTCGTGTATTTTGAACGAAATCCAGGTAGTATTTAAGCAACAAGTCCCCGGATGGGCTTTCCAAGTCATCTTTTTTCTCCTCCTCAAGGAAAATGTTGGAAGGTACCGGAATACAGAGAGAGTTCAGCGTGCGGCTGACTGCTCTCGAACAAGAAAACAAAACATCCGGAATAGGAAAACGGTCAGTGTGCGGCTGACCGTTTTCTCTTTTTTTTACTCCGCCGGGAACGACCAGTGGATGGTATGAAAGCCCCACTTTCCATCTGTTTTGACCAGCACCGCCGTGATGACAAAGGGCCATTTTGCGCCTTTCCCCCGCATCCTGTCGCGCAGACGGTTGACTCCGAAATGGGTGGCATCTGTCAGCCGATCATCGAGCGATTTGTTTTCATCCATCAATAGGTCGCGCATCTGCTCCAGATAGAAAGGATAAGCCTTCTCGTACTCGTCGCCGGAGGTCAGCGTGCCAGTGGTGGAGAACCAGGCTGTCTCGTCAGAAACAGTGATCTTGGCACCTGCCACGTCGATATCAACCGCGCCCCAGTAGGTCCAGTCGCCTTCGATAATTTCACGGATGGCGGCGCGCCCGTTGAACCACTCGTTGCTCCCGCGCTCGGAGGCGCCCACGCCGATCAGCTCAATCTCGTCGGTGGGGGCAAAGAGTTCCATGAATTCATCCAGTTTGGATTTGTCTCTGGTGGTGTAGCCGTCCTGAAATTTTTGCAAAACGGCACGGACTTGCGTGATCTCATCATGCGTCGACATATTTTTGCCCTCCACATCTGTTTTCGAATAGGTGAATCGTATCACAAATGTGACCAGTCACCTGCGGTATAATCCCCGTGCTATGCCGCGCCGCAAAGCCCCTGAGGACCTCTCCGTCGAAGAACTGCGCCGCCTGCTGATCGAGAAGCGGCGCGGTGTTCGTCGTGAACGGTTGGAACATTTCCGCAAGACCGGCCGCGTGGTGGAGGATGTCGCTCCGCCACAGACCCTCTCCGCGGTTGACGAGCCCTCCACGGGTCCGGTGGTGGATACGGTGGTGGATACGGCTGAGGTAGCGGGAGCAGATGAACGTCCGCGTAAGAAGCGGCGCGGGTTCGGGGACCGTCTGCTACTGGCTGTGGAGATCCTGGCCGTCGTGGGGCTGGTCGGCGTGCTGCTGAACGGCCTTGGCCTGCTGCGCAGCCTGAACGCGGAAGTGGCCGCTGCGCTCAATCCGGATACGCCCACGCCTACCCCGCTGGTCATGGCGGTGGTGCTGCCTTCGGGCCATACCCCGCCGGATGAGCAGGGCAATACACGCCCCAACGAGGCTGAGATCCCCGAGCATCTGCGCCCGATGGTGCAGTCTCTGGCCAATATCCCGATTCCCACGCCCGCGCCCGACCAGGCCGTGCGCCTGCAGGTCCCGCGCCTGAACGTGGATGCGCCGGTGGTGCAGGGCGACGGCTGGGAGCAGTTGAAGAAGGGCGTCGGCCAGCACATCGGCTCGGCCAACCCCGGCCAGGACGGCAACGTGGTGCTGACAGCGCATAACGACGTGTACGGCGAGTTATTCCGCCACCTGGACCAACTCCAGCCCGGCGATAGCATAATCGTGTACACGCAGCAGCGGCAGCACGTCTATGTGGTAGACCGTACGGTGATGGTCGAACCGACAGCCGTGGAAGTAATGGCCTCCACCGGCAACCCGACGGTCACGCTCATCTCGTGTTATCCTTATCTTGTAGACAGCCAGCGCATTGTAGTCTTTGCGCGGTTACAAAATTAACATTATGTCATAACTAACTCGTTGGTCGAGTACCGTGAAGCGGAGTATCGAGACCAAAGGGTAAGGCAATCAAAAGTATCTTGTAATCAGGAGATTGCCATTCCCATCGGTTTCCCCGGCCCAGAACGCCAGGGCAGGCGATACGCCTCAGACGAACGCGGGGCTAATCAACTAGTACCGCAACCATATAAAATTTATGACTTACGCAGTTCGCGAAAGGGTGCCTGAA
>JBAVJG010000170.1:0-6891 GCA_049687655.1 Anaerolineales bacterium
TCCGCCCATCCAAGGTTTTCCGATCTCATCTATCCATTCAATTACGGCTACATTGAGGGAACGCTCGCTGCGGATGGAGACGGTATCGATGTCTGGATCGGCTCACAAGGGAAACGCGTTCTTACGGGAATCTTATGCACTTTCGATACAATCGATAGAGACTCAGAAATCAAATTGATGCTGGGATGTAGCGATGCAGATATAGAGACTATTATCATATTTCTCAGTGACATGCGCACGCTCTACATCCCTTGCCCGATGGAGGACAAATGAATTTTCCCGAAAAATATCTCGACCTTTTCGAGCCTGAAACAAAAGCTTTTTTATTCCTAGCCACATCCATGCCTGATGGATCTCCGCAGGTTACGCCCGTCTGGTTCGATCACGATGGTGAGCATATCCTGATCAACACAAATGAAGGCCGCATTAAAGACCGCAACATGAAGGCTCGCTCCAAAGTCGCCATGGTCATACAGGATCCAACAAATCCTTACCGCTACCTGGGGATTCGTGGCGAGGTGGTCAGCTACACGCGTGAAGGCGGGGACGAACACATCGACCTGCTTTGCCGTCGATATAACGGCAGACCCTGGGACTATCAGCCGGAACAGAAGCGCATCATCTTCACAATCAGGCCAGACCACTTTGACGAACACTGATCTGCACAACTTCTTGCGGACCCGACGCTCCATCCGCCGCTTCAAACCAGACCAAGTGCCTGCTCCCGTTATCGAACGCATCCTCGAAACTGCAAGGTACGCCCCTTCCGCGCATAACCTTCAGCCCTGGCGTTTCGTCATGGTAATAGATATGTCTACAAGAAAACGCCTGGGCGAGGCACTCACTACAAAAATGGTACAGGACATGATCGCTGCAGGCGCACAGCAGAACGATATTGACGTGCGCCTAGAGCGTTCCCTGCGCCGCCTGGACGAAGCCCCGGTTGTCATCCTGCTCTGCCGGGACGTGACTGCCGTCCGCGGTAAAGAACCCGAAGAAGTGACCATGGCGGTTCAATCGGTGGCGGCAGCAGGGTTACAACTGATGCTGGCTACGCATGCTGAAGGGTTAGGGGGCAATTGGATCTGCTGGCCGTTGTATGCGCAGGAGGCCGCGCAGGAGGCGCTGGAATTGCCAAATACTTGGGAACCCCAGGGGATGTTCTTCCTGGGGTATGTGGATGAAGAGCCGAGGGAGAAAGTATTGAAGCCTGTGCGAGAATTGGTTCGATTTTTATGACCGCAGACAGTGGACCGTAAACCGTGATTTTTAATTTTGATTTTTCTGAGGAGGGCCGAAGGCTCAACAGGGCAGAGAGATGTCGAGCAAAACCGTTTTCTCGGTATGGCGATCCGATCCCCGATCAAAACTGTTGCTTGTCAAAGGATTATCAAGCGCAGAAATTATTTTGGTGATACTTCCATTCTCGACGAGACGGACAAACAATCCCAATCACTAGCCAAAAGATTGCATGCATTTCGAAAAGCGCTTGCCCCCTCCAACATCCGTGAAGAATCTACACCATACGAAACAGATGAACTCTAACAACCATCGTCTACCGTCCACGGTCCACCGTCCAAAGATCGTTGCTTTGGCCGGCGGCGTGGGCGGCGCGAAACTGGTCCACGGGCTGGCACAAATCCTGCCACCTGAAGACCTGACCGTTATCGTCAATACAGGTGATGACTTCGAACACTATAGCCTGTACATCTCACCCGACCTGGACACAGTCTGTTACACGCTGGCGGGGTTGGCCAATCCTGAAACCGGTTGGGGGCGCATGGATGAAAGCTGGCAGGCTATCGAAAACGCAAAACGGCTGGGTGGCCCGGGCTGGTTCAATTTAGGCGATCAGGACCTGGGCACGCATCTGGAGCGCACGCGGCGGATGAAAGTAGGTCAAACTCTCTCACAGATCACACGTGATTTTTGCAAAACCTGGGGCATCGGGCCGACTGTGCTGCCTATGTCAGACCAGCCGGTGCGAACCATCGTCGAAACAGATCAGGGCGAACTGCCTTTCCAGGAATACTTCGTCCATCGCAGGTGCGAGCCAAAGGTGAAAGGGTTTCGCTTTGAGGGGGTTGAGATAGCGGAGGCAGTTCCGGGGGCGTTCGAAGCGCTGGAGTCCGCGGATGCAGTGGTCATCTGCCCATCCAACCCCTGGGTTAGCATCGACCCAATTCTGCAAGTTTTGAATCTACCGTCCACCGTCCACCGTCCATCGTCCATCGTTGCCGTTTCGCCCATCATTGGTGGGAAGGCAGTCAAAGGCCCGGCGGCGAAGATGTACGCAGAGCTGGGCATCCAGCCCTCAGCGCTGGCCGTCTCTGAACATTATCGCGGCCTGTTGAATGGCTTCGTCCTGGACAATGTGGACGAGGATTTGGCGGGGAAAATCGACATCCCTACGCTAACCACCGATACACTTATGAATTCCTTAACAAAACGAGCACGACTGGGGGGAGATGTGTTAAACTTTATCAGGAGGATTAACAAATGACACTTTGGGCAATTGTGCCTGTAAAACCTTTACGGCGCGGCAAATCACGCCTGGCTGGAACTTTATCGGAAGACGAACGAACTCATCTCAATCAATTACTGCTGGAACATACACTCCAAACCCTGACAGACCTGAAAGAAATTGAACAGATCCTGGTAGTCAGCCGCGACCCGGCTGCGCTGTCGCTTGCGCGCGAGCATGGAGCGCGGACAGTGCGTGAGACAGCCGGTTCACCGCAACTTAATACGGCGCTTACCCGCGCAACGGTGGTGGCACAGGTGTATGCTACGCGCGGGGTGTTGGTGTTGCCCGCCGACCTGCCTTTGATGACCCGCGCGGACATCCTGGCATTGGTCGAGCGTGCCAAGAAACCGCCGGTGGTGGTTATCGCACCCGACCGCCGCGAGGAGGGCACCAACGCACTGCTGATCTGCCCCGCAGGTCTGATAGAATATGACTTCGGACCGGGCTCCTACAAACGTCACTGTGAGCGCGTTCGGCAGGCCGGCGCTCGTCTGGAAGTGGTCAACCTGCCGTCTCTAAGCCTGGACCTTGACCTTCCGGAAGACCTTGATATGGTGCTAGAACAGGAAGGCCTGAAGTTCGAAGATATTTCTATCGTGGAGGAAACGGCATGACTGAGAGAGTAGCACTTTACTTGCAGGATTCGCATGACCTGCGCGACGGACTGGACTACGCGCGCTACGCCGAAGAGAAAGGCTTTGAAGCTGTCTGGCAGGCCGAGTCGCGTTTGGTACGGGATGCGATCGTGCCGATGGCCGCTTATGCTGCGGTGACCGATACATTGAAGGTCGGCTCCGGAGTGATCAACAACTGGACGCGCAATATCGGACTGTTAGCTGCCACCTTTTTGACGCTGGATGACCTTGCCCCAAACCGTATCATCTGCGGCATCGGCGCCTGGTGGGACCCACTGGCGAAAAACGTGGGTATTGAGCGTCGCAAACCGCTGACCGCTATGCGTGAGACCGTCGAGGTGCTGCGTCGCCTGCTCAACATGGAACGCGTCACCTTCCACGGAGAATTCCATCATGTAGATGGCATCGAACTGGACGTTGTGCACGGACGCCGGGAGCCACGCAATGTACCGATCATGATCGGCGCGACCGGCAACAAAATGATGGAAATGACCGGTGAGATCGCCGACGGCGTGGTGCTGAACTATTGCGTCCCCCCTGAATACAACGACAACGCAATGGAATTGCTGAATAACGGTTTGAAAAAGTCTGGCCGCAAGATGGAAGATTTCGACCGTCCACAATTGGTGGTCTGTTCAGTTGATGAAGATCACGATAAGGCTATCGATACAACCAAGATGTTGCTCTGCCAATATCTGGCACAGCAGCCGCATATTGCCAAAGCTTCAGGTGTTTCAGATGATGTGATCAATGAGATTCAATCCATCTTGGGCTGGCCTGCCACCAAAGAACAGATCAACCAGGCCAAGCACCTCGTCCCAAACGAACTGGTACACAAAATCACCGCATCAGGTACGCCCGAGGAAGCGCGCGCCAAGGTGAACGAATACATCAAGCGCGGCTGCACCTGCCCGATCCTGTACCCCGTGGGCGGGAATTTCAAGCTGTTGATTGATACGTTTGCTCAGAATTAATTTGTCTGGTCCTACTGCATTTACTTTCGAAGATACCGTTTATTGTCTTTGTACAGATGCACTTAAAATGATTTTCTGTGATAAATAATCTCTTTCGCCTTGCTCTGTTCGTTGTCCTTTGGTTTACATTTGTACTGAGTTCTTGCCGGCCAGCCACTGTTCCTTCCACACTAGAGGCTGAAGCCGTAACTTCAACCGCAACACTATTCCCGACTGTAACACCTTCTCCCACGCCTGAACAAATTCAGGATATTCAAATGGTAGGCCAAATTGGTGGCTCAACCTACACTGTAGCTTTGCAGGGTAGTTATGCTTATTTGGGTATGGGGCCACGTGTAATAGTGCTGGATATATCCGACCCAAACACCCCTCAGTTTGTGGGCCAAACAGCTATATTGCCTGATACTGTGAGGAGCATAGCAATTGAGGAGAACTATGCCTATGTTGCCGCTGGTAACAGTGGTTTGCGGATAATTGATATCCAAGATCCTTCTACTCCAAATGAGATAGGCTTCTACGATACTCCGGCGCCAGCCCAAGGCGTAACAGTTTCAGGAGACTACGCTTACGTAGCCGCCGGAGATGCAGGTCTGCGAATTATCTTTGTAGCCGATCCCTCCACACTCTATGAAGTTGGCTACTATGACAATCCGAGGTTGGGTCAAGTTGGAGCATCTATGGGGGGAATCGGGGTCTGGGTCTGGGACGTGGCAGTAGCGGGAAAATATGCTTACCTAGCAGCAGGACAGGCCGGCCTACGCATCTTGAATATAGCTGATCCGGCCGAAATAACAGAGGTAATCCTTTATAACGAAGCAGGACCGGCACGAGATGTGGCGGTGGTGGATGATTACGCTTATGTGGCCGGTGGAGAAACAGGATTGCATATTCTCAATGTGGCTGAGTCATCCGTTCCTACCGAAGTTGGCTCCTATAGCACACCAGGATCTGCCCAGAGTATAGCAATAGAAGAGAACTACGCCTACATTGCCAGCGGAGATGGAGGATTGCGCATTCTTAATGTGGAAAGTCCGCAAGCACCAGCCGAGATTGGATTTTATGAGACCTCGGATTCAGCCGAGGGTGTGGCAGTGATGGGAAACTATGTCTATGTTGCTGCCAGAGATGCGGGACTGCAAATCCTTAACATGGTCGTTCTGTCTGGACTTACCGAGGTCGGTTTCTACCAGACGCTGGGATCAGCCAAAAGCGTGGCAATAGGAGGGGGTTTTGCCTACGTAGTCGCCGGAGATACGAACCTTTCTATTCTCAACGTGACCACTCCGTCCATGCCTGTCTTCGTTGGACATTATGAGGTAGCGGGGAACGCTCAGGATATAAGTGTGATTGATGAGCATGCCTACATCGCGGCTGGAGAGGCAGGCCTGCAAATACT
This sequence comes from Anaerolineales bacterium, assembly GCA_049687655.1. Taxonomy (GTDB): domain Bacteria; phylum Chloroflexota; class Anaerolineae; order Anaerolineales; family Villigracilaceae; genus JAABUE01. The sequence goes on from JBAVJG010000170.1 coordinate 5,533, forward strand.
GAATGTGGCTGAGCCAGAGTTTCCGGAAGAGGTCGGTGACTTAAGCACAGAGGGATATGCTACATGGGGTGTGGCTTTGGTACAATCCTTTGCACTGCTCGCAGATAAGAGGGGGGGCTTACGTATCATAAGTGTTAATGATCCTAGCAATCCCACCATGGTCGGTTTTTATGATATACCGGGGTTAGCCCAAGATGTGGCAACATCAAGGAATTACATTTATATTGTCGATGAGGCTAACTTGCGAATCTTCGATATCGCCAACCTTCTTACCCCAGAGGAGGTTGGTTCTTATAAGGTGCCTGGGGGAGCGCTGGGGCTGGCAGTGGGAGGAGATTATGCTTACGTTGCTACAGGGAAAGAAGGTTTGCGTATCGTCAACGTGATTGAGCCAACCGCCCCCGCTGAAGTTGATTTTTACGAAACACCGGGTCTGACTCAGGGCGTGACAGTGGTAGGAGAATATGCCTACATTGCTGCTGGGGACGCAGGACTGGTTATTTTGCGTTTGCCCCCTCATTTTGAAACCGAGTAAAAATGGTCGCTGAGCCAATACTCCCATGGACAAAATCGCCCTTACAGGAGGGCGATTTTGTCATTTGCCCGAGTCAGGCATCAGCCTGCACAATCTTCTCGGCTATTTCAATTAGATCTTTACCCACAATATCCGGCTTCGGCAGCAGCGGGTTCAGGACTTTGCCCGGGCGGGCGATGAAGGCCGCCGCGCAGCCTGCGTTGAGCGCGCCGACCACGTCCCAATCATGGGCGGCTACCAGGCGAATCTGCTCTGCTGGAACACCCAATTCTTTCGCCGTCATCTGGTAAACCTCCGCAGCGGGTTTGAAAGTCTTGACCGCATCCACCGAAAAACTCTTCTCAAAATATCCCGTCAGATTTGAGTTTTGGAGTTGGGCCTCCACCACGCGTGGCGGCGAATTAGTCAGGGTGAAAAGCCGAAAGCCAGCAGATCGAAGTTTTTCCAATCCGGGTACAACATCCGGGTGGGCGGGCAGGCTGCGAATGGTTCCCATAATCAGGTTTCGATCTTCATCGCTCAATGCAACACCAGATTGCTGTGCGGTCATGTCCAGGGAGGCTCCAGCGATTTTGCCAAAATCTTCGTACAGGCCAGTAACGGTCGAGACGAGGGAATTTCGCAAAACGGTGGCAAACCAGGAGGTCCGCACCGAGGCGCTGCCAAAGGCCCGTTCGAAGTGAGGGTCGAGCGCGGTCAAGTCCAACAAGGTTTCATTCACGTCAAATACGATCAACTTATTCATATCAATTTCCTTCTTCCTACTTATCTGGTATATACCGAGAAGTGGCCGGATTTTGGGGTGTGAGTGCGTACGCACTCAC
>JBAVJG010000171.1:0-2500 GCA_049687655.1 Anaerolineales bacterium
GCAAAGACCAGGATATGTGGACCTACTGGCGATTGCTGGAAGGTGAAGTTTATTATGATGAGCCATACCTGACCGCAACAGGCTTAAATCCGCCCGTGCTGCATGTGGAGTTGATGAACACACCGGTCGTGAACGAAAGGACGGGGGAGGAACTCAAAGACTACTTATACGTCTACTACAAAAACGGCAACGAGCGCATGGATAAGGCCGGTTTGCAAGGCGGAACCACACCGGTAAAGATCGGCCCCGAGGCTGTTACCGATCCTTACGGCCACGCCAACGACGATTACCAGGCGGACGACTGGTTCGCAGACTACATGTGCGCTGCAATGGGACAGACAATGAAGCGCTTTGAGGGCATCCGGCCACAATTCCGGGAACGACGTAACGGCGGTATCGGCGCCTTCACCCCGGATAATGTCCCGATCTTCGATTGGGTGCTGCCGAATGTGTACATGATCTCGGACAGCAACCACGGGTTCAAAATGCTGGGCGCCGGAAAGCTGCTGGCGCGTTACCTGATGGGGGATAACGTTCCGGAACTGAAACCTTTCACGATGGACCGCTTCGCGGAAGGCCGGACATTCGGGTCGACAAACAGCCATTCGCCCTGGGTGTAAGAAGCAATCCGGATTAGCGGTGATGTGACTCATCATAGCTAATCCTTTCAACTTATAATAAAAGAGAGATGCACTTCAAAAAGTGCATCTCTCTTTTATTACGCTTCTACACGTTCGATCTGTGCCCCAAGCTGGCGCAATTTGTCATCGACTTGTTCATATCCACGATCAATTTGTCGAACATTTCTAATGGTGGATTGTCCTTTTGCCGCCAGCGTCGCCAGCAGGAGGGCCATACCGGCACGAATATCCGGACTCTCCAATTTTTCAGCATATAAGATACTTGGTCCTTGTACAAGACAGCGATACGGATCGCATAAAATAATACGCGCGCCCATTCCCACCAGCTTGTCGGTGAAATACATACGCCCTGAGAACATCCAATCGTGAAATAATATAGATCCAGTCATTTGGGTTGCAACCGTGATTGCTATACTGATCAGGTCTGTTGGGAAGGCAGGCCAGACATTGGTCTTGATCTCTGGCACAGCGCCATCGATATCGAAGACGATCTTCCGCTCTTGCAATTCAGGTACCAACAATTCCTGGCCTTCTACCTCCCAGACAATACCCATCCTCCGAAAAATTTGCGAAATCATCTCCAAATGCCCTACACCCGCATTATGAATGCGCACCCGACCTTTCGTGACCACAGCTGCACCCACAAAACTGACAACTTCAAGCAAGTCTGGGCCAATGGTATGCTCCGTTCCGTGGAGTTGCTCAACCCCCTCAATATGAAGCGTATTCGAGCCAATATCACTGATTTTTGCACCCATGCCGTTGAGAAAATTGCAGAGTTCTTGCACATGCGGCTCAGAGGCAGCATTACGGATTGTAGATTTACCTTTAGCTGTAACAGCTGCCATAACAACATTTTCAGTTGCAGTCACACTGGCTTCGTCTAAAAGAATATCAGTCCCTACCAATTTGTCCGTCTTGAATTTCAACGTACGATTGTAATTTACCTGCGCACCCAATGCCTTCAAAGCAAGTATATGAGTGTCGAGGCGTCGCCGACCTATGACATCACCCCCGGGGGGCGGGATGTGTAACTCGCCAGTGCGAGCAAGCATGGGCCCGGCCAGAAGAATCGAGGCGCGAATGCGTCGGCACATATCCGGGTCAAGATCCGCACCATGCAGGTCACGCGCGGTGAAGCGCCAGGTGTTCTGATCCAAAGATTCAACCTGGACCCCGAGGCTCTCCAACAACGTCCGCATGTCAATCACATCCCTGATCTGGGGGACATTATGCAGAGTCACCGGCTCGTCTGTCAACAAACAGGCAGCCAGAATAGGCAAGGCCGCGTTTTTATTCCCAGAGGGAGTGACATCTCCGTGCAATGGGATGCCACCTTCAATAATGAATTTTTCCATGAATCTCTCCTGTGAACGAGTGTGATTGTAAGGCAGATTGCAAAATTCGCCAAGCAACGGCTCTCGTTTGTTACGATTAAATTACCTACAAGTGTTCCGCATTTGAATGAGAACTTCCCTAAAACAGGAGAAACGAGCGCAATCTGTCCCCCTTATTTTCGTTATCTTTTCCCAAACTGTATTAGTCCCAACATTACAACAGACTTGCACTCTGACACGAATATTCTTCGATTGGAATAGATTATGATATTATGCCAATATGAATCTAATTTCCTTATTCATCCCCATTATTCTGGGCCTGATAGCAGCGTACGTAATCAACTATATAGCGGACGTGTTGCCGTTCACCCGGCGGTTCAGTCGGCCTGCCTGTCAAAAGTGCGGTGAGGTAATCGATTGGAAAGATTATCTGCTCCTTAAAAATTGCAATTCATGCGGACATAAACGCAACACCCGGACCTATGTTGTTTTATTGGTTTTGACCGCAGGCACGCTTTATGT
>JBAVJG010000172.1:0-6757 GCA_049687655.1 Anaerolineales bacterium
GTCAGACGCAGGTCGGCGGTCACAACGTCGCCGCCTTCCAGCACAACGATGTCGCCCAGAACGATATCTTCAGCCGGGATTCTGTTTACCCGTCCGTCCCGCCGGACCTTCGCTTCGACGCTACCCAGGCTCTGCAGGGCTTCCATCGAACGCACTGCACGCAATTCGGTTACAAATCCAATGCCGGCATTGATGAGGATGACGGCTAAAATAGCAATGCCTTCGATCAATTCACCAAAGACCAGAGACAGGACGGCTGCCACAGCTAGCAAGACAACTAGCAGGCTCTTGAACTGCTCGGCCAGGATCTTCCAGGCGCTTTTACTCTTGGCACTGCGCAGACGGTTGTGACCGTATTGCTCGCGCCTTTTTTTGACCTCCTGCTCATCAAGGCCATCATCTTCTGAGACTCTCAGTGCTTCAAGCATCTCCTGTCGTGATCGAGCCCAAGGGGCGGCAATATCCATCTCGTTCATAGATTATTCTTCGTTGTTCCTCATTTTGCTGGCAATGGTCATTTGATCGCTGGTACGGGTGGAGTACGGGCCTTTCAGATGAAGTTCGTAACGTCTGAACATCCATAGTTCCGGAATGATCTCAGAGATGATCTCGCCATCATCAAAGATGCGCACAACCGAGCTCTCGGAAACCACCACAGCAATTGCGTTTGTATGTTGGGTGATAGAAGCGGCGGCCATGTGACGTGTGCCCAACCCCAGTGGGAGATTAATTCCTTCCGAGGATGCGTCGATGTAGCGGGCGGCAGACAAGAAAATGCCGCTGTCTGAAACAATAAAGGCGCCATCCAACTGGGCCAGTTCTTTGACTGTTTCATGCATATCAGGATCTTCGATATGTTTTTGCTCGTCTGGATGTCCCTGTAGTGGATCCAGGATCATACAGGTGGACAACTGCAGTGTCTTATTCGTATCTGAGATGACAAACATGGTGCCGATTTTTCTGCCCTCGCGGCCCTCGCGTGCAATTTCGACAGCCAGACGAATCGCCTGCTCCAGGGTCTGCAGATCGATATTGCGTTCGTCCGTCAAGATGTCTCTGAAGAGTTCCTGCTCTTCTCGTGTGGTCATGTAGATTTTCAGAGCTCCTTTCTCGAAGTAATAATTCAGGACTTACGCAAAAATACGGAGGAAGCCCGAAAATAAGGGGGGTGTGTTACACACACCCCCCTTATTTTCGGTAACCTTTTGCAATGTGCGTAAGTCCTATTCTTGACATAATGGTTTTATGGAACAACGTGTATCCGCAGCAAGTTGGTCGTGCCGGGTTCCGAACCTGCGGTGCCGGCTGTAATGGCTACCAGATCATCTTTTTTCACCAGCCCCCGTTCCTGGGCGGTCCGCAAGGCGTTGGCGATCATTTCATCGGTATTATCCGTGCGAGGCGCCAGCAGGGATTTCACCCCCCAGTACAACATGAGTTGTCTCTGCACACGTTCATCCGGTGTGATGGCGATGATGGGCGCGTTCGGGCGGTAGCGGGAAACGATGCGGGCCGTATATCCCGAAGCGGTCACTGCGAGGATGGCTGCCGTGTCGATATTTTGAGTTACATCCCGGGCAGCGCGAGCGATTGCCCGAGCGATAGAGAGGTTGACGTTTTCCTCTAACGGGCGGAAGGGGCGTACGGGAATTTCAGCCTGCTCCTCTTCTACCTGGCAGGTAATACGATCCATGGTTTGTAAGCTTGCAACTGGGAAACGACCAATGGCAGTTTCACCCGAAAGCATCACAGCGTCCGTGCCGTCCAGGATGGCATTGGCAATATCCGAGGCTTCAGCGCGGGTGGGGCGCGGGTTGCGTATCATCGAATCCAGCATCTGGGTGGCCGTGACGACTGGAATACCGACTTCATTGCAGCGCACGATGATGCGTTTCTGAGTCATGGGTACTTGTTCGGTAGGTATCTCGATGCCCAGGTCACCGCGCGCCACCATGATCGCATCGGCGGCCTCGATGATCTCGTTGATATTTTCCAGAGCTTCGGGCTTTTCGATCTTGGCCATCACCGGCACGGGACGTTCTGTCAATTCTTCAATACTGCTTTTCAGCGTTTCAACATCGCCAGCCGTGCGGACAAAAGAAAGGGCGATCCAGTCTACATCCCATTCCAGGGCATGCGCCAGGTCTTGATGATCCTTTTCCGTCATTGAAGGCAGATCCGCAGAAACGCCGGGCAGGTTGATACCTTTGTTGTTTTTTACATTTCCCCCGGTGAGCACCTGGCACTGCACCTCTCGTTTTATTGTAGATAGGACTATAAATTCGATGAGACCGTCATCGATCAAGATGCGGTCCCCTTTTTCAACCAGTTGCGGGAACTTTTCATTTTGCACGGGCAGCGCTTCTGGCGTACGGCCCGTCAGGTTCTCGGTTGTCAGAGTCACGGTCTCTCCTTCAGTGACCACGACTCCATCTTCCACTATTTTGCCCATACGGAATTTAGGACCTTGCAGATCGACCTGGATGGCAACAGGACAGTCCTCAGCTTTGGCAGCCAAACGGATGCGTTCGACATTTTCCCGATGAATTTTTGCATCACCGTGAGAAAAGTTGAGCCGCGCCACGTCCATCCCTGAACGGATTAACGTTCGCAGGATCTCAGGCTCACGGCTGGCCGGGCCAATCGTGCATATTATCTTAGTTCTGCGCATTGATTTCCTTTTCCCAGAAGGCCGACTGCTCATTGCATAATTACCCGAACTCGAAACTAACGAAATGCCTTCAAAAACCAGGTTATGGCTCGGATATTTTCGCAGCATTCTGCAAGATCAACCTGCTGACTGATATGGACACGTTCGCCCGCTCATTTCACGCACCAAATTTCTCCAGACGTTGAGCGTTCGCCAGCGCCAGGGGCATCAGGTCAATCGCAGGGATGCGAGCTCCCAGCCCTCCACTCATACAAGCCCGCTCTCCAAAACTGTTTACATTATCCGCGCGACAATACTTCGACCATAAAAGTACAGGCACAGGATGCCAACCGTGCGATTTAAGCAGAGAGGGAGTGGAATGGTCACCGGTCACTAGCAGTACGTCAGGATCAAGCGTTAGCAAGCGGGGCACCAGCGCGTCAACTTCCTCGATCAGACGGATTTTCTGCTCAGAGTTTCCATCTTCTCCGGCGCTGTCGATTGGTTTCATGTGCAGGAAAAAGAAGTCGTAATCGTTCCAATGCTTTTCCAATGTGCTGAATTCATCCTCAAATTCTGTACCTGTTTTCAAAACATCCATGCCGACCAGGCTGGCCACACCACGATACATGGGATACGCCGCAATAGCCGCAGCGCATAGACCAAAAACCTTCTCAAAAGAAGGCCAATCCGGCAACTGGGAGAATCCACGTAGCAAAACCATATTGGCAGGATCGTGATCAGCTAATATCTCCCTGGCCTGTTCAATGAATTGTTTAACAATGTCAGCTGTTCTTTCTGCCGCTGTGGTTTTTGCTTGAGGTTCCAATGGTTTTTCGCCTGTATCCTGAGGGTCAGTGTCGGCAAGATCGCCTGAAAGTCCGTCTCCGCGCAAAACTAGCAAAAAGCGATACTCTTTCACCGGTTTGATGAAAACATCTACATCCGGCAACGTGATCTTGCGCAGCAACTTGCACAACTCCTCGCTCTTTTCCGTGGGTATACGGCCTGCCCTACGATCAGAAACCAAGCCTTCTTCGTCCAATGTGCAAAAGTTACCCCGAGCAGCTACATCGTTGGCCTGCAAATCAAAATCGATCCCCAGAGCGGACAGCACTCCCCGTCCAACCTGGTATTTGAGAGGGTCATAGCCAAACAAGGCCAGATGAGATGGGCCGCTGCCCGGTGTGATACCAGGAGCAATGGGTTGGTGCAACCCGCAAATCCCCTGTGCAGCCAAACGATCCAGAACGGGAGTGCGAGCTTCTTCTAATTCTGTAGGACCATCCTGTTTCATTGGCAGCCCGCCCAGGCCATCCATCACCAGCAACACAATCTTAGTTTCGGCAGCTTGTTTTAATCCTTGAATAAAGTCAAAGTCCATCTTCGTATGCTTATCCTTTCATATTCATCCTTATAATCTTCAATTAGATTTTTTGCTTTTCAACTTCTTCTTCCTCGCTTACATCCAGCAATTCAAGAACCCTATCTCCACTCACTTCTTCCTCTTTTAACAACAAATCCACCAGGCGATCCAATCCGTCCTTATGCTCATTAAGAATATTTCGAGCACGCTCATAAGCATCGGAAAGGATTTTCATAATCTCCTCGTCTACTTCGCGAGCAGTTGCCTCACTATAATTGCGTCGTTGGGCAATATCCTGCCCCAAGAAGACTTGTTCGCGCTGTCCGCCATATGCCACTTGCTTCAAGCTCTCGCTCATACCCCAATCAAGGACCATCTTACGCGCCAGACTCGTGGCTTGTTTCAAGTCATTTTCTGCGCCGCTGGTGTTTGTCTCAAACACCAGTTCTTCCGCTGCGCGACCGCCCATCATAACTGCCAGCCGATCTAAAATATATTCCCGCGCGTAGATATATTTCTCTTTTTCCGGTAGCTGCTGGGTGACGCCCATAGCCTTTCCGCGCGGGACAATGGTCACTTTGTGGATTGGGTCGGCGTTAGGGGTGAAGACCGCCACAACAGCATGACCGCCCTCGTGATACGCAAGCAGCTTGCATTCTTCTTCGGAGAGCGCCAGGTTGCCCCGCTCAAGGCCAAGCACGATTTTGTCTCTGGCATCTTCCATATCGTCCGGTTCTATCACTTCCTTGTCCTGGCGCGCAGCCAGCAATGCGGCTTCATTGAGCAGGTTTTCCAAATCGGCTCCACTGAATCCAGGCGTGCCTCGCGCGATTCGCTCAAGGTTGACATCTTGATCGAGCGGCTTATTCCGAGAATGGATTTTTAGGATTTCTATACGATCCTTCATAGTTGGCAAGTCAACGGTGATTCGGCGGTCAAAACGTCCGGGGCGAAGCAGGGCCGGGTCCAGGATATCGGGGCGGTTGGTCGCGGCCATGATGATGACGTCCGTGTTCGGTTCGAAGCCGTCCATCTCCGAGAGCAACTGGTTCAGGGTCTGCTCGCGTTCGTCGTGCCCGCCTCCCAATCCAGCTCCACGGGTTCGACCGATGGAATCCAATTCGTCGATAAAGATGATCGAGGGGGAGGCTTTCTTTGCATCCTCGAACAGGTCCCGTACCCTGGAAGCTCCGACGCCTACGAACATCTCCATGAAATCGGATCCGGTGATGTTGAAAAATGGTACGTTGGCCTCCCCAGCCACAGCACGGGCCAGCAAGGTCTTACCGGTACCCGGTGGGCCGACCAGCAAAACGCCTCGAGGTATCTCACCGCCTAGTTTTTCAAAACGAGAAGGATCGCGCAGAAACTCAATGATTTCTTCGAGTTCAGCTTTGGCCCCTTGGGCGCCGGCAACATCCTCAAAGGTCACGTGTTCTTCCCGCTTGTCGTATAAACGCGCCTTGCTTTTTCCAATCGACATGATGTTGCTCCCTTGACTGCGCATCCGGTTAATAAAGAAATATCCGAAAACGCCCAGGACCAAAAATGGTAAAAGAGAGAACAAGATGTTCGTCCAGGAAAAGTTTTGTACGGCCCGGGTTTCAACAGTCACATCATTTGTTTCCAGTAAACTCAACAGTTCGTCATCTCCAAAGCATGGGAGGACGGTTGTGAATTGTTCCAGCTCAACTGTCTGTTCATCTACGATTTGCTCAACAGGTTGTTCAAATTCCCCGCTGATTTCTTCTCCTTGCACGGTGACCCTGGTGACGTTACCATCCTGAACCTGCTGGCGGAATTCACTGTAACTGACCATCGCAGTATCACCTGGCGCATTTAGATCTCCAAAAGCCCAGATCGCAAATCCAATCGTTACAATCAGCCAAAATAAGGATGACCAGAGGCTGCATCCACTTTGACTTAGGATTTTTTGCGCTCTTGACCTTTCTTTCTCATTCTTTTCCTTTTGATTTTTTTCAGGCATTTTCAATTTTTTCATATTTGTACCTTGATTTTTTCTCCCATTCTCGCGAACTGTATCATCCCAGATGTATTTGGATTCAAAGGTTGATTCATCTATACTTGTTTGGATTTCATTCCCCTGAGTATTGATTTGATAGTTTTCGTTATCGCATTTACATTTATCGAAATGCAAACGAAAACCGGTAGTCGGTAGGCGGGTATCTTACCTAAGTAGCATAATAGAAAACCCGCTTTATATCTACGGATAAGGATATAGAAATGGGATATATGTTTCGATACAAATTGATCTATCCATCATTTGCGATTATTTCGTATTCACCCCCACAAGTCAAGACCTACTTCCTTTGTTACAGTGTCGAGAATATAAATCTTAGAATCCCCTCGCTCCCGGCCAGATCAGCAATCGTGCGAGCCAGCTTGAGCACGCGATGATGGCTCCGCGCTGACAGGTTCAACTGGCTCATAGCCTGGCGCACCAGATTATCCCCCGCTTTGTCCAGCTTGCAGAAATTACACAAATCCACCACACGCGTGGCGGAATTGCGATAGTCCTGGTTCTTGCACGGGATTGAAATTATCCGTGCCTTCAAAGCAGATGCGTTGACGCTCTCGCGTCGCTTGCACCCGTTCCCGTATCGACGCAGATGACTCGCCCAGACGGTCGCTGCTCAACTTTTCATAGTCCACACGTGGCACTTCAATGTGGATGTCGATCCGGTCAAGCATGGGGCCGGAGAGGCGTTTCTGGTATTTGG
>JBAVJG010000173.1:0-13784 GCA_049687655.1 Anaerolineales bacterium
ACACAATCTCCACGCTCTACGAAACCAGGCCCGCGGGTGCCAACCAGCACTCCTCCCTCTTCCATAGTTAGCAGTTCGGGGGCACGTTCGGGTTCTTCAAGATAATGGATTTGCCCAGCGGGTTGGCCAGCAGAGACTTCATCTCCCAGTTCGAAAAAGGCTTCGTAAACACCCTTACTGTGTGCATAGGCGTAGTGCCCGGTTTCCGGTACTTCCATCAAGCGAGTAGTTGGCTTAGGTGCAACGCCTTCGATGATTTCAAAATGTTTTAGAATATTTTGTACGCCCGTTTCAGCTATTTTCAACTTTGAGGGTGAAAGTACCCCGCGTCCTCCGATCTCAGCGCACAAGAAGATTTTTCCCATTCCTTCAACGGCATAGTCTAACAAACCCTCTCCGGTAAATTCGCGCATGATCAACGAGACGGGAGCATTAAAGGCTTTTAGGGCGGCCATTGTTTTCTGGCGCAATTTCTCATCAGGCAAATAATGCATACTGTTATAGGGAAGCAGGTCAAGGGAATATCCGCCTGAATGCAAGTCAATGACAGCATCGCATAAGGGCAATATGGCCTCGTGAACGTAATGGGCAATCACTTGCGTAACCGTACCATTGTATTTGCCTGGAAATGTTCGGTTCATGTCCAGACCGTCAATCGGGGATAGCCGTTCCCCGGCCTGCACGGCGGGGAGATTTAATGCTGGAAGAAGAATCACGCGCCCTTGAATTTGGTCTGCCTTAAGATTGCGGCTCAACTTTGACAATGAAACAGGCCCTTCATATTCTCCCCCGTGATTTCCGCCTATGAATAGCACTGTTTTTCCACGACCGTTTTTTATTACGATAATTGGAACCATTACGGCGCCCCAGGCAGATGTGTTGCGGGAATAAGGAACACGTAAATAGAAAAATTGTTTACCATCCTGCCCAAAATTTATGTCTGTGCTAACAGGTGATTTTTCGATGCTCATGTTATCTCCGTTAAAATAAAACCCTAAAGGTTTCTAAAACCTTTAGGGTTTTATTGTTTATTTTACAAAGAGCTTGCGTTAAAAGGCAGTCAGTATTTCACAACCATCATCGGTTACACGGATGGTTTCTGTAATGCCGATAGCGCCTTTCCCGGGGAACTGAATCCAGGGTAGCAAGTGGAAGGTCATATTGGCCTGCAGCGGGCGTGTTTCTCCCGGCTGCATACTCAAGATTTGGCCTTCGCCCCAGTCTGGTGGCAGACCAATGCCCACAGAATAGGCAGTGCGTGATGCCTGTTCAGCGCCAAAATCGGATTCGCCAATAATGCGCCGGGTGAGGGCATCTACGTCACCAGCAGGAACACCGGGTTTAATGAGATTGATGGCAGCATTGAAGGCTTCTAAGACAACCTTTTGACCTGCAATCATTTTTTCATTTGCTTCGCCAGTATAAACAGTTCGCATCATCGGCGCATGATAGCGTTTCAGGGCACCGGCAATTTCCAGGAAAACGAATTCATCTTTTTGAATGGTACGACCAGCCCAGGTGGCGTGTCCGATTGCACCGCGCGGTCCGGAAGCGACAAATGGCGAGATAGAGGGCCACTCGCTGCCAGCTTTGATCATTGCGTAGTGGATTTCAGCGGCGACATCGTTTTCAGTTGCTCCGACTTTTACCGCGTCGATACCGGCTTGCATCCCAGCCTGTGTTGCCAGAGCCGCTTTGCGCATCATCGCAATTTCCAATTCGGATTTGATCAGTCGACCTTCTTCTACAATCCCGGAGTTGTCTGCAAACTCAGTTCCCTGACTCTGTGCAAAAAGCCTTTCTTGTTGTACGGCTGTGAAGAACCAGCATTCTTTTTCAAAACCGATGCGCTTGTCCAGTAATCCAAACTCAGCCAGCGCGCGATGAAGGACATCCATGGGGTCTTCACTATCTTTATATGGGCGACTGAGATCGACCCAGGTATAGTACTGCACGCCGCTATCTTCCAGGAAACGCGGTACCATGAACGGCTCCCCTTCCAATGGAATAACTAGAGCATTGAAATAATAGTGTCCCACACTTTCAAACCCGCTGAGATAGCAGATATTCTCTGGGGTTGTTGTCATCATTACGTCGATTCCGCGCTCGCTCATGCGGGTGCGTAAATCACTCAGACGACGTTCATATTCTTTCATAGGGAAAGCCAGGTCGGCTCTCTGTCTCATGATGCTTTTTCCTTTCGTTGAAACAGCGACTATAGTAGTTTTCCGCCAAGTAGGTTGACGCAAGAGCGATAGGGTGTTTCGCTCGCGCATTGTAGTTTGACAGCTTGGCAAGATAATGATACACTGAAAAAAAACTATGTATACATATTGTATTTTATATTACTTTTTCGTTTGCCACAAGGCCCAGCAACCGAATGGTCAAAATCTCCGGCTTATCACGAGCCATGCTTAAGGTTATGGCAACAAATTCAAATTTTGATTCTCTTTACGAAAAAATTCGCATGCGCATTTATCTCGCCGAATATCCTCCAGGGGAAGCGTTGAGGGAGGAAGAGTTGGCTGCTGAGTTTGGTGTCAGCCGCACCCCCATTCGACGGGTGTTGCATCGCCTCGAATTTGAAGGCCTCGTGACCAGCCAACGTAGCATTGGCACGCTGGTTACAACCGTAGATGTCAAGGAATTAAAAGATGTATATGCTTTCCGGTTGAAATTGGCCAAAATAGTTGGCGAATTGTCCTCCCCCCGCATTACTGATGAGCACATTACAACCCTAGAAGAGCTAAAAGTTAAAGTGAAAGAAGTGCAAGCAACCTATAGCCCTAAGGCTATAGCATTGCTCTACCTGGAATTTCATGAAGTGATGATGAGTTTGATCACAAACGCGCCTCTTCGCAAAATCTATGACCAACTTTTCCACCAAACTGCGCGGGTCTGGTTGCAGATTTTGCCCGAATTAGATTGGGACGAAGAAGTGTTAGCAATCAATGAGGAGATAAGAGACGTGGTCAAAACACTGCGCGCTAACGACTTAACCACCATGGCAACTGTTCGACGCAACCATCTTGCCATGGTATTACACCGGATCAACAAGTATCTGGGCAGCGCAGATATTCTATAGAAGGAGGTGATGCGATCCCTCAAAAACAATTGTTCGCCTATTGGAGAAGTATTAAGTGTAAGAGTCTTGGAGGAAAAGATGAATAACAAGAAATTTGCTGTTCTATTTGGGATTGTTGCCATTTTGGTATTGGCGATAAGTGCTTGCCAACCTCAAGTTGTTGAAAAAGAGGTCATTGTTACCCAAGAGGTTGAGAAAGAAGTTGTGGTCACTGAGGTGGTAGAAGTAGCCCCTGAAGAGATGTCCACAATGGATAAGATTAAGGAAGATGGTGTAGTGGTTGTAGCCATTGCGAACGAATTCCCATATGGTTATCTTGATGACGAGAATATGCTGCGAGGCGAGTCACCTGATGTAGCGCGTGAAGCTTTGAAAGTCATGTTCGGTGAAGATGTGGTATTCGAACCTGTGGTCACTGAATGGGGTGCCCTTATCCCCGGCTTGAATGCCGGCCGCTTTGACATGATCACTGCTGCGATGTATATCACGCCTGAACGGTGCGCAGCAGCCGCGTTTGCCAACCCGGACTACACTATTGTCGATGGACTGGTTGTCGCCGAAGGAAACCCCTTCGACCTGCACAGTTATGCGGACATCGCTGCCAACCCAGATGCTCAGGCTGGTACAGGTAATGGGTACGCTGAATATGATGTATTGTTAAATGAAGGTGTGACTGAAGAGCAGATTACACTCTTCCCCGATGATGCCTCCGGTATTGCTGGAGTCCAGGCTGGTCAGATTGATGTCTGGACCGGTACTGCCCCGACTTTGAACGGCATCATGTCAGATTTGGGCGAAGGCGCCGCAATCGAAATTGTCGAAGACTTTGAGCCCCCTGTCGCCAACTACGGCGCGGCCGTCTTCCGACAAGACGACACTGAGTTCGTTGAAGCCTACAATGCCGCCCTGGAAGAACTTAAAGATTCGGGTAAATTACTGGAAATTCATGAACGCTATGAGGGTTTCGGAAGCTTCACCCTGCCCGGAGACACTACAGCCGCTGAGATCTGCAATCCCTAATTCGATACTCAAAAAGGCATAGAGAGAAATTTTCTCTCTATGTCCTTTTTTGTTTTTTTAATCTTCCTGGGCTGATCAATTCTCTAGCCCAGTGTTCGGAGTACACACAACTATGACTGATAAAAATAAACCGGGCTTCAATACTGTATCTGTTTGGGCTGGTGAAGAGCAGAAAGATGGCTGGCAACGTTCTACCCAGGTGCCTGTTGTGCATAGCGTCAGCTATGGATACGACGACCTGGATTTTTGGTACAACGTTGCTTTGGGGAAAGAAGAAGGCCATATATACAGTCGCAATACAAATCCCACCGTAGCTGTTTTTGAAGAAAAAATGCGACAATTGGAAGGCGCTGAAGCCGCAACCAGCTTCTCAACAGGGATGGCTGCGATCAGCAATACGCTTTACTCGCTTCTAAAACCTGGTGATCGGGTTGTTTCCGTTAAAGACACCTATGGGGGCACGAACGAAATCTTCACCCGTTTTCTTCCACGCGTTAACGTGGAAGTGCAACTATGCCCTACAACCGACCACGAAGCGATTGAGGCTGAAGTTGGCAAAGGGTGCAAAGTCTTATACCTGGAAACACCTACCAACCCCACCTTGAAAATTATCGACATTGCTCGTTTGGCGAAAGCCGGGCATGCTGCAGGTGCTATAGTGATTGTGGATAACACCTTTGCGACACCCATCAACACCAACCCGTTGGCCTTAGGCGCTGACCTTGTCGTCCATAGCGCGACCAAGTTTATCGGTGGTCATGCTGATGCGTTGGGCGGCGTCCTTTGCGGCTCCAAGGAACTGGTTCATGGCGCGTTCGCTTATCGCGAGATCAATGGCGCCACACTGCATCCTATGGCGGCTTATTTCATGATTCGCGGCCTGAAAACGCTGGCTTTGCGCGTTCAGCGTCAGAGTGAAAATGCTATGAAAATTGCTCGCTTTTTGAAATCACACCCGTTTGTAAAAGATGTCTTCTATCCCGGGTTAGAGACTCACGAAAACCATGACATTGCCAAGAAGCAGATGCGCGATTTTGGCGGCATGATGAGCTTTTTCCTGGATGGAGGCTTTGACGCTGTAAGACTATTTTTGCCACGCCTGAAGTACGCGCATATTGCTGCCAATTTGGGACCGGTTGAGACGGTCGCTGGACCTCCGCGTACCACCAGCCATGTGGAAGTCACAGAAGAGCAGCGCGCTGCAATGGGCATCCCCGAAAGCCTGATCCGATACTCGGTTGGCATTGAAGATGCGGATGACTTGATCGCTGATTTGCAACAAGCGTTGGATTATACGGCAAAACAGTAGCATAAACCTTGATAGAAATCTGGGTATCTACCACTGCGTCTTCGCGCAGCGAACGGCGGAAATTCCCAAAGAACCAGAAATCAGTAAAAGGAACATTATGAACGAACGCAAGAAAGTGACCATCCGAACCCTGTACGACAAAGCAGCAAAAGGCGAACCCATCTCCTGGCTGACATGTTATGACTATCCCACCGCATATTTTCAGGAAGAAGCCGGTGTGGATATGATCCTGGTCGGCGATAGCCTGGGCATGACCATGTTGGGTTATGACGGTACCCTGCCCGTGACAATGAATGACATGATCCGTCACACGCAGGCTGTACGCCGTGGTGCGCCCAACGTTTTCCTAGTAGGCGATATGCCCTACATGAGCTATCAGCCCAGCAATGAAACAGCCATTCGTAATGCGGGGCGCTTTATGGCTGAAGCGAATTGTGATGCTATCAAACTGGAGGGCGGCGGCGAAATGGCAGACCGCATCCATGCAATCAAACAGGCCGGGATTCCTGCGATTGGACACCTGGGCCTGACCCCGCAAAGCGTGGCTGCCTTGGGTGGCTTTCGCGTTCAAGGTCGTGGAGCGTTGCAAGCCAAGCAGATCATGGATGACGCCAAAACCCTTGAGGAAGCAGGCGCTGTCGCGATTTTGCTGGAGATGGTACCAGATCGGGTGACAAAAATGATCACCGAGCGAGCCGATAATTGCCTGATCTTAAGCCTGGGGTCTGGCCCCGAAGCGCACGGACAGTTGTTGATCTACCACGACATGTTCGGCCTATATCCTAAGTTCAAGCCACGCATGGCCAAGGTTTTTGGCAATGCTGGAGAGGTCATTCTCAACGGCTTGAAGCAGTACGTCACCGAGGTCGGGTCCAAAGACTTCCCACAACCTGAGAACTGGTTCACGATCAAGGACGAAGAATACAATGAGTTGAAGGGTCTGCTGGAGGATTAACACAATGAAGTATGCCAGCCGCACCGACCATTTGAAAGCTGAGGGGGCTTATGAAGTGCTGGCGCGTGCGCAGGCCCTGGAAGCCCAGGGAAAAGAAATCATCCATCTGGAGATCGGGCAACCGGATTTCGACACTTTTTCCAATATCAGCCTGGCAGGGATGCGAGCGATTTCTAACGGACGTACCCGCTACACCCCTCCAGCGGGCGTGCCTACACTCCGAGAAGCCATCGCTGAAGATGCCGGGAAACGCCGGGGCGTAAGTATCAGTCCTGAACAGGTTACCGTGAGTCCGGGTGGAAAGCCGAATATCTTCTTCCCCACGCTGGCCCTCGTCGAGCCGGGTGACGAGGTTATCTATCCGAATCCCGGTTTTCCAACTTACGAGGCAATGATCGGCGTGGCAGGAGGCGTCCCTGTCCCTGTCCCCCTGACTGAAGAAAATAACTTCTCTTTTGACCTGAACGTGTTTGATGAACTTGTCAACGAACGCACCAGACTGATTATCATCAACTCACCAAATAATCCCACCGGGGGCGTGATTCCAAAAGCGGATCTGGAACACATCGCCAGGGCTGCCCAACGATATGATGCCTGGGTACTCTCCGACGAAATTTATGCCCGTATCCTGTACGATGGTGAAGAAGCGCCGTCGATCTATGCGCTTCCCGGTATGGCAGAGCGTACCGTAATCATGGATGGCTTTTCCAAAACCTATGCCATGACGGGCTGGCGGCTCGGATATGGCATCATGCCCGAAGAGTTGGCCCGACGGATAGGGCTTTTGCTGACACATTCGGTCGGCTCAACGGCAGAATTCACGCAATATGCCGGCATAGAGGCACTCACAGGGCCACAGGAACAGGTAAACATTGTGGTCAGCCAATACCAACGCCGCCGGGATGTGATTGTGGATGGCCTGAACAGTCTACCGGGGGTAACCTGCTTGAAGCCGCAAGGTGCGTTTTATGTATTCCCCAATATAAAAGAACTGGGAAAGTCTTCGAGCGAAGTATCCAATTGGATGCTGGAGGAAGCCGGGGTGGCTCTGCTGCCTGGCTCCGCATTTGGCGAACATGGAGAAGGTTATTTACGGCTTTCGTATGCCAATTCGGTAGAAAATATTCAGTTTGCAATTGAGCGTATGGCTGCCATTTTGGCATGATGCCAAATTTTATGATGGAGGATAAGTATGGAATTTTTTGTTGACGTACTTCCCATTTTGTTAGAGGGAGCGCTGGTAACGATCAAAGTATCTTTAGGCGGTTCTATTCTGGCGATCATCGTAGCTGTTGTAGCCGGGGCAGCGCGCGCCTCGCAGAGTAAAATCTTACGCACAATCGCAGGGGTCTATGTCGAGATTTTTCGAGGCACGTCGGTGCTGGTACAGATGTTTTGGATATACTTTGTTTTGCCACTTCCTCCATTTAATCTTTCATTAACAGCTTTCCAGGCAGGTGTTCTAGCGTTGGGTTTGAATGTTGGCGCCTATATGGCGGAGGTCGTGCGCGGGGGCATTGTAGCGGTCCCCAAAGGTCAGATTGAGGCGTCCATCGCGCTCAACATGCCGCCTTTGCTTCGCTTGCGCCGTGTGATCTTGCCACAAGCCATAGTGCGTATTTTGCCTCCGGTCGGGAACCTGTTGATCGATCTGCTAAAACTCAGCGCATTGGTATCGTTGATTACATTATCAGATATGACTTTCCACGCTTATAAGCTGAGACCGCGTCACTTTAGCAAAACACCCCAAATCTTTATTACTTTGTTAGTGCTTTATTTCTTATTGACGCGTCCGATCGCGTGGGGCGTGAGCTGGTTAGAACGACGGCGGAAATGGGCATAAGGAGATAGGTTATGGCTTTTGACTGGGATTTTGTTGTTGAGATTATGCCGGAACTATTAAAGGGACTGAAGACAACTATTAATGCCGCGCTGATCAGTTTTGTATTTGCTGCCATTGTGGGACTTTTTCTGGCACTGGCTCGCCGGTCCGAGATAAAGTGGCTGGCGAAAAGTATGGACGCATTCGTTGAATTTATCCGTAGTACACCCCTGCTGGTTCAGTTGTACTTTTTCTTCTATGTACTGCCTTTGTATGGAATAAAATTACCTGCCTTTCTCGTCGGCGTAATTGGTTTGGGGCTGCATTACAGTACTTACATCTCCGAAGTTTACCGTGCGGGTATCAATGCGATTGGTCGTGGTCAGTGGGAAGCTGCCAGAGCGCTAAACTTCTCGCCCAGCCGCACCTGGATTGGTATTATCCTGCCACAGGCTATCCCGCCAATGATTCCGGCGCTTGGAAATTATCTGGTGGGCATATTCAAAGAAACACCCCAATTGGCAGCTATCACCGTGTTGGAAATGCTACAACGCGCTAAAAATATTGGTGCTATCACATTCCGTTTTTTGGAACCGATCACCATGGTTGGTATCCTGTTCTTCCTGATCAGTTATCCCGCTGCATTGTTGGTTCAGCGATTGGAGGCTCGTTATGCAAATGCAAACCGATAAAAACGACAAGCCCATTGTCCGTTTTGAAAAAGTAAACAAGGCTTTTGGTGATCTGGTTGTTCTTAACGAATTAGATCTTGAGGTTGGTCCTGAAGAAAAAATTGCCATAGTTGGCCCCAGCGGGTCGGGAAAGACAACCATTCTTCGGACGTTGATGACCTTACAGAAACCCGATTCGGGGGTAATCTATGTAAATGGAAAACCGCTCTGGCATAAAGATGTCGGTGGAAAACTTGTTGAGGCAGACGAGAAACATCTTCGTAAAGTACGAGGGGATATTGGCATGGTTTTCCAGCATTTCAACCTTTTCCCCCACATGAATGCCTTGAGGAATGTCACCGAGGCCCCAATTTATGTGCATGGGATGTCCAAAAAAGAGGCCGTCGAAATGGGGAAAGACCTGCTCTCGCTGGTAGGGCTGGATGACAAGTTCGATTCCTTTCCCTCGCAGCTATCAGGCGGACAAAAACAACGCGTGGCTATCGCCCGGGCGCTGGCTATGAAACCCAAAGTAATGCTCTTCGATGAGGTTACTTCAGCGCTGGATCCCGAACTGGTTGGTGAAGTGCTCAGCGTTATGCGCAAACTGGCCAAAGAAGGTGAGATGGCCATGCTTATCGTCACTCACGAAATGGGCTTTGCCCGTGAAGTTGCTGACCGCCTGATCTTTTTCGCAGATGGCAACGTTGTTGAGCAGGGACCGCCTGCTGAAGTTTTTGATAACCCGCAGCACGAACGCACGCAGGCGTTTTTCAGCGCCATATTAAGACATTAGCCTTAGCTTCCTTTTCGGTTGATAAGCGCGTTTCCATACCAGGCATCCACTCCCCAAAACCGGAGATGCACATGAAAATCAAAATCCTGACCGAATCCGAACTTCATCAATGTATAATGATCACTCCCGAAGTTATCAATGCTATCGAAGAAGGCTTCACCAGTTTATCGCAAGATCATGTCACCATGCCCCCTATCATGCGGATCGAGTTCCCGGAAGTCAACGGTGAAGTGGATGTGAAAAGCGCAGCAGTGGGTGAGTTGGATGGCTTCGCGATCAAGGTTTCGTCAGGCTTTTTTGACAATCACAAACTCGGGCTTTCGAGCTTGAGCGGCATGATGACGCTGTTCAGCGCCAAAACGGGAATCCCACAGGCGGTCTTGCTCGACAACGGTTATCTGACCGATGTGCGTACCGGCGCGGCCGGTGCGGTGGCTGCGCGTCACCTGGCTCGCGAAAACGTGGAAACAGTCGGTGTGATCGGAGCCGGTGCCCAGGCTCGCTACCAGATGATAGGCCTCAAGCAGGTGCGTGACTTCAAGCGCGTGCTGGTCTACAGTTTGGATGGTATGGATGCTTATGTCGAGGAAATGCCGGGCGTTTTGGGTGTTGACGTGCAACCGGTGGATGGCGTAGAAGCCGTCGTCCGGGAGAGCGATATCGTGGTGACAACCACGCCGGCGAAGAAGCCCTATCTCAAAGCGGAGTGGCTGCACCTGGGGCTACACATCACCGCCATGGGCGCGGACGCTGAAGAGAAGGGAGAACTTTTCGCCGAATCCCTGGGACGTGCCGACCTGCTGGTCTGTGATCGACGTTCGCAGTCCTTCCGGCTGGGCGAATTCCATCATGGACTGGAAGCAGGCGTACTTACATCGCAGAACGATGCGGTCGAATTGGGGGAAATTACATCGGGACGGAAAGCAGGTCGCACAAGTGACGAGCAAATCACGATCTGCGATCTCACCGGGACCGGTATGCAGGATACCGTTATCGCCACATTAGCGTATCAAAAGGCGACATCACAGGGGATGGGCCTGGAAATCGAATCCTGATTTTCCAGCCCCTAAAGGTTTTCAAAACTTTTAGGGATTTTCACCCCGGACAAGCTCTAAAAACATATTCATATCCACATTTCCCCCGCTCAAAACAACTGCAACATTTCCCTGAATATTTTGAACTTTCTCCGTTTGGAGTACAGCGATGCCCACGGCCCCGGCTCCCTCCAAAACCAGATGATGCTCTTTGAATGCAAAGCGCATTGCCGATGCAATTTCATCTTCTGAAACCAGCACAACTTCATCCACAAAATTATCCACCATCTCAAATGTGTATTGATTTTCCAGCCCGATGCCGCCGCGCAGGCTGTCTGCCAGGGTGTCCTCCTCATCCATCTGGATCGGCTTGCCCGCTTTCAGACTGTGATACATTACCGGGCCGCGTTCCATCGAGACACCGATGACTCGAATGTTGGGATTGGCGGATTTCATCGCCAGCGCGACGCCCGAGATCAGGCCGCCGCCGGAGAGCGGGACGAGTACGCTGCCGACCGAAGGGAGTCCCTCTAAGATTTCTAATCCGATTGTGCCCTGCCCGGCGATAATGTGCGGGTCATCGAAGGGCGGAATCATTGCCAGGCTGCGCTCGGATTGCAATGCTTCCGCTTGAACGAAAGCATCGTCCTGGCTATTGCCATGGATCACAACTTCAGCGCCCAGCGCTTCAATAGCCTGAACTTTATTTTTGGGTACATCAGTCGACATACAAACCACCGCCGGGATGCCGATCTCGTGTGCCGCATACGACACGGCCCGTCCGTGGTTGCCGGTGGAAGCAGTGACAACACCATGAGCTTTTTCGTCAGGCGTGAGATTGAAAATCTTATTGGCCGCACCGCGGACTTTAAATGAGCCGGTTTTCTGTAATATTTCAAGTTTGAAGTAAACGGATACGCCTGTCTGCTTTGTCAGTGTGGGTGATTCAAGCAGGGGCGTCTCCGTCACAAGGGGAGCAACGGTTTCACGGGCCAGATAGATATCTTGCAAAGTAAGGCTTTTTGATTCAGACATAATTCTTTAGATCAGATAACTGGAAGTTCAGTTGGGGCGCGTCGTGTTAGTAATTCCGGTCCGTCTTCCCGGATGACGATATTTTCTTCATGAACCATCATTTTACCCGGCGCGATACTCATCCCCGGCTCGAGGGTCAGAACCATTCCTGGTTCTAACACGGTTTCATCGAAATGTGTATGCGAAGGCCATTCGGTCAGTTGCATCCCCAGGCCGTGCCCCAGTCTCCCCACAGTGCCAGCGGAGGCGCCATTGGTTTCAAGGATTTTCAACATGCTGTTGAAGATTTCATGACAGGTAGCGCCAGGGTGCGCCGCTTGCAAACCGGCCTCAGCAGCCTGATAAAGTACCCGGTAGGCTTTTCGGGCGGCATCGGATGCATACCCGAAAGCGAAGTTGCGATCGAAGTCACAGAAGTATCCATCGAAAACGGAACCAGTGTCCAGCATGAGAATATCTCCGGCTTGCAGAGCGCGGTTTGAGGGGGGCGAAATGATGTCATTGTAGCCTCCTGCCCCGGCGCCCCCCACCAGATACGGGACATCGTCTGCGCCACGCTGAAGGATATCAATTTTGAATTTGCGGAAGATTTCTACCTCCGTATCACCAATTGCGATCAATTCTGGAAGAGCCTCGAAGGCACCCGATACAATTTCGCAAATATGTGCGATCTTTTCGATTTCTGCATCAGATTTTATCAAGCGCAGTTCGCGGATAAGCGAGGTCGCATCTACAAATTCGGCGTTGGAATATATTGTCCGGAGGGAATCAAAATCAGCCAGCGGCATCCGCAGATGTGTTTCCTGACCCATCGGAACGCCAATCCGTCCTGTTGCGCCAGCCGCTTCCTGCAAGCTCTGCCGTAGCAAAGACACACCATCATCATGGGGTGCGGGTGATGACCAGGTGCGGATGTCGTCGATCCAGGTTGTGTTTAGATAGTCAGCCCCGATCTCCGGGATAACAGCAATCGGCTTTCCGTGTCGGGGAACGACCATAAACCAGGGGCGGGTCGGACTCTGCCAGAACTGGGTCAGAAAACCTGAAAAATAGCGAAACTCCGGCTCGGTTGTTAGTAACAATGCCTGGATATCTTGTTGGCTCATTAAACGCTGCGCCCGATTTAAACGCGCTTCGAACTCGGCTGTAGGAAAGCCTCGAGAGGGAATATCTATAGCTGGATTGATTGTCATGGTTTTAGACTCACCCTTCTTTCCGTAGTTTAAACAATAAAGTGATGATAGCCCCCCACTCCTTGATTTATGACCCTACTCCTCGCAGAAATCACCTGTTAGGGCAACTTCTATTGCCTGAACTATATCCGATGGAACGAGCGCCAGCCCAACGTCCGGGCGACCTGCGCTGATGATGACCTGTTCCAGTTCCAGAATGTGCTGGTCCACATATCCAGGCACATCCTCCCGGCGGAATCCCAACACGGAAACGGCCCCTACCTGGTAACCGGTCACCCGTTGGACATCGCGTTGGGAAGCCAATTGAACATTCTTGTCTTCCAACTCCCCAGCAACTTTTTTAAGGCTCAGTCGCCGGTCCCCGGGAATCACAAACAACACAAATGGACTGCTGCCCACCCCAGGGTTGGTCGAGCGTTGTACCAACATAGCCTTGACTACCTGTGCCACGGGAACACCCAGGTCTTCGGCAACCCCTTCTGCCGTAAATTGCTTGCTGGACTGATGCCGTACTTCGTATGGAATCCCTTTTTCATCGAGTACCCGCATTGGCATCGTTTTGGCGCCGCCTTTTTTCTTCTTTGCCATATTATTTCCCTTTCATCAAGCGTGGGTTTCCCACAGCACTGGCTCGGATGCGGTAGCTCTCAGCCCCATCGGCAAGTTGTTCGAATTCCAGATGGGGGTCGCTGGCGCCTGAAGCTTGCGCTCGTTCAAGCGCTTTCTCACCGGTAATTATCTGCGCATATTCCAAGGCCGGTTCCAGCTTCGAAAAACGCTTTCGTCCTTCCCCCGCCTGGACATAATAACCGGCGATATGCATGCCACGCATTTGGGGAAAGATCCAGGCTTCCTCATTGACCA
>JBAVJG010000174.1:0-8311 GCA_049687655.1 Anaerolineales bacterium
GCGGCGATCTTGGCGGGCTTCTGCCTGTCTTCCGGCCTGCAGCGCGGACAGCGTGACCATACGTCCGCCTGCACCCACACGCCGGTCAGGCCGGTTTGCTGGCCGGCAACCAGGCCGAGATTGGCCAAAGCCAAGATGAGCATTTTTTCGAGTTTGCGAATGTAACCGACGTAGTCGGCATCGGGGAGCCGTACGGACTCCGAAGTCTCCTGACTTCGGGCATCCAACGTCTGGAGACGTTGGACTCCGAGGAGGGTAAGCGGGAGCAGCGGATACCCCACCAACTGTCCTGGCCCGTGGTAAGTGACATCGCCGCCGCGGTCCACCCAGTGCGTGGCGATGCCCTTTTCTTTGAGTTGGGTGTCGTTCCAAAGGAGATTCTCAGCCTGTCCCTTGCGCCCGAAGGTGTAGACGTGAGGGTGTTCCAATAACAGCAAAGTTGGCGGGCGCGTGCCGGCGGCGATTTCGGCAGCGTATTCATCCTGCAGTTTCCAGGCTTTTTCGTAGTCGATCAGGCCGAGGTCTTCAATCACACATTGCATACCAATAATCCTGTAGGGCACGCTTGAAGCGCGACCTACGTGAATTTATCCAAATATCCGGCGATACAGATCGCTTTCCAGCAGCCCATCCGGGTCGCAGCGTTTTTTCACTTTCTTGAACTTTTCCACCGCTTCATCGCCGAGGAAGGCGCGCGTGGATTCTGATGATGTTTCGCTGTTCTTGGCGAAGTAGAAACGGCCGCCTGCTTCGAGGACGATCTGGTCATACTCCTGCAACATCCTGGACATCTCCCCGCGGCGGCGGACTTTGAAGTCAAGAGCCAGGGAGAAGCCATCCAGGGCGTGGGTGAGCAGGAAATCATCGGGGCGGTGGCGTTTGGTGACACCCAGATAGGAGGGCAGACCCCGCTTTTTAGTGGTAGCAAGTATATCCGTCCAGGCTTGAAGCGCCGTCTCTTTTGGCAGGAACGACTGGTACTGGATCAATCCCGCACGCCCGGAGGAGAGTTCCCAGTCAGGCACATAGTCCAGCAAAAAGTGAAAGGCGGCGTGGCTCTGGCGGAAGGTGTGACGGCGCAGGCTGGCAATGTACTTGGCATTATTGATACTCCACCAACCCAGGTCATTTACGAAGGGGGTCATGAAATAATGCAGCAGGCTTTTGGGCATCACGCCGAACAAGCGGTCTGGCAGAGTCTGGTAGCTGACCTGCATCTTGGCCGGATCGGGGTCATCATGGACGTAGTTGGCGGCATGAATCTGGCCGTGTCCGATGGTGATTGTATCCAGCCAGCCTACGATGTAATCGTAATTCGGCGCGCCTTCGAGCAGGCTGTTGAGCTGTTCTTCTAGCGTACTTGTCGGCCAGGCGTGCACTTCGATCAGGCCCGATTCGATTTTTTTCATTTGCAGCGTGACCGTTGTGATCACACCCAGCATCCCCAGCCCGCTGATCATGCTGTAGAACAAGTCGCCGTTCTTTTTGGGCGAGCAGGTGATCTCCGCCCCGGTGGGCAGGATCGCTGTGAACTCGGTCACGTGCTCGCCGATGGTACCCATACGGAAGTTGTTCTTGCCGTGAATGTTTGCGCCCAGACAGCCACCCAGGGTAGTGTACATCGTCCCGGAGACGACCGGCGGCCACCAGCTGTCCGGCAGGACCTTGTGCCAGAGTTGTTCGAGCGTGACGCCCGCTTCGCAACGGACTACACCCGAGCCTGCATCCCATTCGAGAATCTGGTTCATGCCTGTCAGGTCTAGCACGATGCCCCCGCCGTTCAGCGCGGCGTCGTTGTAACTGCGGCCTGCCCCGCGTAATGTGACGGTCAGCCCTGTCTTCTTGGCGAGTTGGAAGGCTTCGTATATTTCGTCAGTCGTCTTTGGAACGAAACGATAGGACGGGGCGCTCAACGAGTGCCCGAAATTTTCGAGGGAAGTAAAGGTTTGATTGAGAGTATCCATGATTTTTTGGGACTTTAGACATTAAATTCTTATCTCAAGTCTAAAGTCTGATGTCTAAAAGCTTAATCGCCGGAAAATTACCGACGGGATGTGCCGGATGACAAGCATTACCCAGCGCCAGATGCCTGCCACGTAAGCCACCTGCTTGCGTTTTCGAATGGCGTTCCAGATGCCGTCTGCGGCCTGTTCTGGCGTGACTGCCAGCATAGGCTTAGGGGCGTTCGGAAGTTTAAGCATATCCGTTTTAACCATACCGGGTTTAATAGTAATGACATTCACACCATGACGGGTCAGCCGGTTGCGCAAGGCTTCGAGATAGCAGGTCAGCCCCGCTTTAGAGGTGTTGTTGCCGGGGTTGCTCACCCGTCCGCGGTCGCCGGCCACTGATGAGACGCCCACGATCTGGCCGCCGCGCATGGATTGGAAAACGGGAGCAACCTCACTCATCCAGGCCATCGCGCCGAGCAGGTTGACCTCCACCATTTTGCGGTCTTCGTCGAAATTGAATTCATCTATCATAGGAAAATAGATCACGCCTGCCGCGTAGATGAACAGGTCAACGCCACCTAAATCTGCCACAACGCGGCGAAAAAGGTCCGGAACCTGATCATACTTCGTTACATCATGTTCATAAATTGCAGCGCGCGTTTCCCCATGCGACTGGTTGATCTCGTCACATAAGCTTTTGAGGCTGTCTTCGTTGCGGTCCAGCAGAGCAAGTACATAATCCTCCCGCGCCAGACGGCGAGCCAATTGCGCTCCAATCCCACCAGCAGCACCGATCAGGATCGCTTTTTTTCTGGGTTCCAAAGGAGTGCCGCGCGGGATCATTGTTTTATTTTCAGGCACAGATGCCTCCCGATATTAAGGTATTGCCAGAGATTTTAACACATCCCACCCATGTATCCTGCAGAATGCCGTATAATAGTTTTCGCGTTGGCTTGTGACATTGAGATAGATGAACCTCTTTCTAGAGGAATTACACGTTATAAATTGATTGGGAAATTATGGTGGATAAGAATTTGCAAATTGCGATCCTCAACCAGGCTCGCAAATCCCTGGATCAGGAAAGCCTGACGGATAGCGAGAAAGAGGTGCTATTGAAACTTCTCGATATTCTGGCTTTGTCTATTGAGAAGTATGCCCCACCTGAGCATGTAACCGGGGAGTTGCGTATATTAGCAGAAAAATTGATTTCGTCACAGGCTCTGTTAACCCTGGCAGCGCAACAAGCAGACGAACTGGATGCCCTCAAGATCCTCAGCTTGAACTTAACCGCCAACCTTGATTTACCAACCGTTTTGGATGCGGTTGTCAAAGAAGCCATGCGCCTGGTGGAAAATTCCCGTATCGTCCACATCTTTCTATATGCCAACGACAAATTAGAGTTTGGCGCCTCGCTCGATGCGGAGGGTCAAAAGAACCGTGTATATTCGGAACCACGCAAAGGCGGATTGACTGAAACGGTCGCCCAAAAAGGAAAAATCGTCATTGTTGAGGACATGAAAACCCATCCCCTTTACAAAGAGGCGCCTCTTGATTGGAATGGTTCGATTGTCGGCATACCGCTAAAAATGGGCGAAAAGGTAGTAGGTGTGATGAACCTGTCTCGTCATAATACCGGCAGTTTTTCAGCATCAGAACTGCGCTTACTGCATATGCTGGCAAATCAGGCAGCCGTTGCCATCTCCAATGCCAGCCTGCATCAGAGCGTCAGCGAAAAGGCCTACACTGACACGATCACCGGCCTGTCCAACCGTCGTGCCCTTGACGAACATTTGGAATCCGAGATCATCAACGCGCGCCGGACGAACTCTTCCTTCGCCGTGATCATGATGGATTTGGATGGTTTTAAGAGCGTGAACGATACCTACGGTCACGAGGTTGGAGATCTGGTATTACGGGCGGTATTCAATGTGATCTCATTCGGTATCCGGTCATCCGATTTTATTGCCCGTTATGGCGGTGATGAACTCACACTCATCCTGGCAAAAAGCGATGTGCAGGCTGCCAAACTGGTCGCAGATAAAATATTAGAGAATCTTGCCAAATTCTCTTACAAAGCTCCCGATGGAAAAGGGCTCAAAATGGGTATATCAGGTGGAATTGCCACCTACCCAAAACACGGGCGTTCCGGGTCTGAACTATTGCGCGCCGCAGATGCAGCCCTCTATTACGCTAAGAAGCATCAACGTGGAACCTTTGTCGTTGCAAAAGCAGCTACGGGTCCGCTTGATCCGCTGGCGCTCACAGAAAAAAAGAACGGAGGCTGACGACCTCCGTTTTGATTCTCGGGGGTTATAATCTTAGGAATTATGCAATCCGCGAAATGATACGAAATAAGGGAGCTTCTCTATCAATCGTGCAACCCGTGTATTTCAGAAACCTATCGAGGAGAAGAGTATGTCCCGCAAAGTCAAGATCATCCTGAATCCCATGGCCGATATGGGCAGCGCCTGGACCGTGGCCAATGATTTACGCCCCATCATCGTCGAGTACGGCAACGCAGACTGGAGCGGAACGGTCTACCCCACACATGCTACCGAACTTGCAAAGCAGGCTGGCGATCAGGGTTACGACATGGTTATTGCTATGGGTGGCGATGGAACCGTCCACGAGGTGGTTAACGGGTTGATGAAGATCCCGGAAAATAAGCGCCCTATTCTGGGCGTTGTTCCGGTCGGCTCGGGCAACGACTTTGCACACTCCATCGGCGTTCCCATGCAATCGGACCGCGCCCTGGCACATGCTCTCAACAGCGAACCGTCCACAGTAGATATCGGTCTGATGATCGACGAGAACGGCCGCCAGGAATATTTCGACAACACCGTTGGCGTGGGCTTCGATGCTGTGGTCACCATCCGCTCGCACAAATTACCTGTGGTGCGTGGCTTCCTGATGTATCTCACCGCTGTCATCCAAACGATCATCCTCAATCATGAGCCTGCAAAAATGCAGTTGGAGGCAGATGGCGAAAGCTGGGAACAGACCAATCTGATGGTTGCGGTATGCAACGGCCCGCGAGAGGGGGGCGGTTTCATGGTCGCTCCCGAAGCCCGGAATAACGATGGCGTCCTTAACTATATGATGATCGCCAAGTGCAGCCGCCCGATGATGTTCCGTCTCATCCCTGAAGTCATGAATGGCACGCATGGCAACTTCGATCTTGTCAAAATGGGAACCTGCCAGAAATTCTCGCTCAACTCCGACCGCCCGGTTTACATCCATGCCGATGGCGAAATCTACACCAGTTTCGGTAGCAATCTGCGCGAGCTGGATTTCGAGATTCTGCCGGGGGCACTCAAGGTTATAAAAGGGTAAAAGTGGCTCTCTAGGATTATGCCTGACCTGTTCACCTCTCTTCAAAAACACGACCTTGAACATATCCGCATCGTGGCAGGACTATGGGGATTGGAACTCGACTCGAAAGAAGCCGAGACCGCGGCAAAGGAACTTCGCGCTTCGCTCCTGGACCCGGAGCTGCTGACTGAAATCCTGGAAGCGCTCAACCCTGAGGCTCAGTCCGCACTCGAAGCGCTGGTCGCCAAAAACGGACGCATTCCCTGGGCGGAGTTTACCCGTCGCTTTGGTGACATCCGTGAGATGGGCCCCGGCAAACGCGACCGCGAGAAACCGCATTTCAATCCTGCCTCGACCGCCGAAATCCTGTTTTACCGGGCGCTGCTGGCGCGCGCTTTCTTCAACACATCTAGTGGCACGCAGGAATTCGCCTTCATCCCCGATGATTTATTAACCCTTATGAACCGCAATCCATCCTGGCCGGGTCAGGAAGAACGCGATGAGCGCAAAGAAGAAAAAGAAAAAAACTTAGCACCCGTTGCGAGCTTGGCGGTTAATCCCGAACCGCTCGGTCGACCAGCTTCACCTGGTGAGAATGCGCATCCGTTGCCTGCCAATGACTATCTGCTCGATGACGCCACCACCTTATTAGCAGCTTTGCGATTGGGGATTGAAACGCCCGAAACGCAGGTGCCTGCACAAGTGATCGAGCAACTCCTGAGAGCGGCCAGGATCATTCTCAAGTCAGGACCAAAGCCTGAGAAAGTTAAGTCTTTTCTGGAAGCGCCGCGGGAAGAAGCCCTGCAAATGCTGACCGATGCCTGGCTGGAAAGCGAAACCTTCAACGAATTGCGCCAACTCCCCGGCCTGGTCTTCGAGGGCGAGTGGCACAACCAGCCTGTGGTCACGCGCGAGTTCCTGCTCAATCTGTTGGATGCCATCCCCGAAGGCAAGTGGTGGAGCCTGGCTGCTTTCATCCGGGATGTCAAAGCCAAATATCCCGATTTCCAGCGCCCGGCGGGGGATTACGACTCATGGTTCATCAAACTCGAAGCGGATGGCGAGTATCTGCGCGGCTTCGCATTCTGGGATCAAGTGGACGGCGCGCTGGTCAGGTATTTCATTACGGGCGTGCTCTTCTGGCTTGGACAGGTGGAACTGGCAGCTCCGGAGGAGACTTCAGAACCAACGGCATTCAGAGTGATCAGTGAAAGAGCAAAAGGTAGAAGCGAAGAAGGGAAATTGGTGGCTCGCTCGAACGGACAGGTTGCCGTGCCACGTTTTGCACCGCGGGCGGTCAGGTATCAGGTGGCGAGGTTTTGCGAGTGGGATGAAACCAAAAAAGACGAGTATCGCTACACAATCACGCCATCTTCATTAAAAAAAGCCGGTGAACAAGGGTTGAAAGTCGAGCATCTGCTGGTGTTGCTTGCCAAATATTCTGCGGGCGGTATTCCGCCTGTTTTAGTGAAAGCACTCAAACGCTGGGAAGCTCACGGGACTGAGGCGCGGGTACAGACCCAGGCCGTTTTAAGGGTCAGCAATCCGGAAATCCTGGATGAGCTGCGCAAGTCGAAAGCGGCGCGCTTCCTGGGCGAGATATTGGGTCCGACAACGGTAGTGGTCAAAGACGGCGCTCAGTCTAAAGTGTTAGCCGCGCTGGCTGAACTTGGTCTGCTGGCTGAAGGTGAAAAATAAGGCGGCCACCTTCCAAAAATGGAGGAGCCGTCTTTTGTCGAAAGTGGAAAATTGCTATAATCATTGCGTCAAATCGCTCAATCAGGAGAAGATAATGTCCAAAATTGACTGGCTACAGCAAGAGATCGAGGGTCTGAAAGAGGCCGGGTTATACAACAACATTCGCACGCTTTCTTCACCGCAAGGGGCCTGGCTGGTGGTGGACGGCAGGAAGGTGCTTAACTTCTGTTCGAATAACTACCTGGGGTTGGCAAACCACCCCAAGATCGTGGAAGCCGCCAAGGAAGCCAGCGATAAATACGGCGTAGGGCCGGGCGCGGTGCGTACGATTGCAGGGACGATGGATTTGCATATCGAGTTGGAGAAACGACTGGCTGCTTTCAAAGGTGTGGAGGCAGCCATTACTTTCCAGAGCGGCTTCAACGCCAACCTGGCAACCATCCCAGCGCTGGTGGGTAAGGAAGATGTGATCTTCTCTGACCGACTGAATCACGCCTCCATCATCGATGGCTGCCGCCTGTCTGGAGCCAAAATCATCGCCTATGAACACAACAACGCAGATGCGCTGGAAGAAGTCATCCAGGAAAATCTGTCCAAATATCGTCGCGCCCTGGTCGTGACCGACGGCGTCTTCAGCATGGATGGCGATGTCGCCCTCCTGCCTGCACTCTACGAAGTGACAAAGAAATACGACTTGCTGCTGATGGTTGACGATGCCCACGGCGAGGGTGTGCTCGGCAATGGCGGACGCGGTATCGTGGACCACTTCGGCCTGCATGGCAAAGTGGACATCGAGGTCGGCACCATGTCGAAAGCCTTCGGCGTGATGGGCGGCGTGGTAGCCGGGGATAAGGTCATCGTCGAGTGGCTGCGACAGCGCGGACGCCCGTTCCTGTTCTCCTCAGCCGTGACCGTACCGGATGCAGCCGCCTGCCTGGCAGCAGTGGACTTGCTGGAAGAATCGACCGAACTGGTGGATAAGCTGTGGGACAACGGCAAATACTTCAAAGCCAAAATGAACGAGCTTGGTTTCGATACAGGTGCAAGTGAAACACCCATCACACCAGTCATGTTAGGTGAGGCGCCGTTGGCTCAGCAGTTCAGCCGTGAGTTGTACGAAGAAGGCGTTTTTGGTACTGCCATCGGCTACCCGACAGTGCCTCAGGGGAAAGCTCGCATCCGTGTGATGATTTCCGCCGCTCATTCGAAGGACGATCTCGACCAGGGCCTGGAGGCTTTTGCGAAGGTAGGGAGAAAACTGGGTGTGATTTAGTTGGGTAGTTCAGTAGTTTGGTATTTGAGTAGTTGAGTAGTTGGGCGGCGAAGGGGGCGCCGCCAAAGTATAATTC
>JBAVJG010000175.1:0-10562 GCA_049687655.1 Anaerolineales bacterium
ATCAGGATGGGGTCGATGCTGGTCTCGAACAATTCGCGATACCGTTGATGAGCAGCTTCCAATTTCTCGAAAAGTTGTGCGTTTTGGATGTTTGTCCCGGCCATGCTGCCGATACCGTTCATGACCAGTAAGGCATCGGGATCGAAGATATCTGAGATGGGATTGATCGCCTCCAACACACCGATGACGATGCCCTGCGCCTTGATGGGAGACACTGCGATTGCGCGCGTCTCGATGCCCCCAAATCTGTCCTCGTTTATGAAGCGGGAGTCTTTGCTGACATCGGGTACCACAACACCCCGCCCCTCATGGACAACCTGCCAGGCCAGGCCCTTCCCGATCGTGATGTGTCGATCGATAATATTTCCGGCGTTGAAACCTGTTGCAGCGCGGAATACCAGTTCTCCACTGGAAGGATCAATCAATGCCAGAGCAACTGTTTCCACTTGCAGGGCCTGCATACACTGGTTCAGGATGCGCTGCAGCACCTCTTCCAAACGCAGGGAGGTGTTGATAGCCGCTGCGCCCTCCGCCAGCGCGGTCATCACGCGCGCCTGACGCTGACTCTCCGTATACAGGCGCGCATTCAAGACAGCAATCCCGGCCTGGTCGGCGATGGCCTGCATCAGTTCCAGATGTTCTTTCCCGAATGCGTTGACCTGCGGATGTACCAGCGTTAACACGCCAACCAGTTTATCGCGCGCCAGCAGGGGCACACATAGTGCCGACTTTGCGCCTGTCTGTTCCATAGAGTCATCGGGGCGGCGCAGCCAGCGGTCATCTTGACTGGTGTCGGGAATCAGCGCTGGTTTGCGGTTGCGTACCACCCATCCCGCCAGTCCGCGTTCAACGGTCTCGCTCAATTGCTGGGTTGTATCCTGGTGGAAGCGTCTGCCATATACGATGGTCGAATCGACAGGTTTTCCATTATCATCAAGTACGACAATACTTCCACGTTGCCCGCCAATATTTTGCGTTGACTCGAATAGCACGCGTTGCAACACCGTGCGCAGGTCCAGCGCATTGGCTACCTCGCGGCTGACGTGATAGAGCAACTCGAGAAGTGCTCGCGTGCGGTCTTCTTCCATAATGGGATTCCCCTGAGATGAGTTTGTTACCATAGATGTTTCATGTGCTTTTCAAAGGTTATTCGATCCACGACCTGTAATTAAATAATACCACGTGCCTGTTCATTTTTATCGACAAATGCTTCAGCCTTGAGTACTGTAAAAGGGGGTCTCAGCAGGTTCCAGGATCTGGATTTGAAGCGCTGAAGTGTCTAAACTAAAAGTATAGCACGCTTTCTTTTATTGATTACGAATGGTTTACAGGCTCTCTGGGATTTAGCATGGAGGCTCCCAGATTTAGGGGTGCGTCACACCCCTAAATCTGGACTTTTCACGGAGAATCCTAAAGAACCGGTTTACAATTACACACATGTCCCTTGATATACAACGCATCCGCGCCCTTTGTTTTGACGTAGACGGTACTCTGAGCGACACGGACGATGTCTACACATACAAGGTTGCCCGATACTTACCCCGCTTTCTTTTCCGTGATCCTGAACATGCTGCTCGCCGTTTTGTGATGTGGGTGGAATCGCCCGGCAATGCCCTGATCGGCCTGCCCGACATCATCGGCCTGGATGATGAATTGCTGGGGTTGTGGGAATGGCTCAACCGCCACCGCCCGCGTCCGATGAAACATTTCATGCTGGTGCCGGGAGTCAAAGAAATGCTGGCGCGCCTGAATGGCAGGTATCCAATGGCGGTGGTCAGCGCCCGTGATGACAAATCCACGCGGGAGTTTCTTAAGCAGTTCGAATTGACCGGCTACTTCCAGGAGATCGTGACGGCCATCACCGCCGAGCACACCAAACCGTATCCGGATCCGATATTGTATGCCGCCGAAAAGATGGGTGTAGCAGCGGAAGAGTGCCTGATGATCGGCGATACTACGGTTGATATTCGCGCCGGGAAAGCCGCCGGTGCGCAGACGGTGGGTGTGCTATGCGGATTTGGCGAGCGAACCGAGCTCGAGCGCCGTGAGACAGATTTGATTTTGGATACAACCGCTGAAATAGCGGATGTTTTGCTTCGACCTTGATCGGAGCCTGCCTCCGTTCAGGTAGTTTGTCTTTCACCCGTTCACTGTGGGAGGGCGTATCTGGGTGAGGACGCCAAAACCACCCCGGCTTGTTTGATTTTCCGTTTCAAACCGACGGAGTAGGAAACAACAGCCCTGCGAGAAATCGCAGGGCTGTTGTTAATAGCGGTAAACAGAGCTTACCAGTATTGATGTACCAGCGGTTTAATTTTTTTATCGTAGATCGCCTCGATAGTGGACATGGTCTCCGCAGGCAAAGATGGTAGATCTGCCGCACCCACGTTCTCGTTCACCTGATCCACGCGCTTCCCGCCCGGGATAGCGCATGTCATAGCCGGGAACATCAGAATCCAGCGTAAGGCCATTTGTGTCATACTCATCCCATCTGGTACAAGCGGACGCAGTTCACCAACCACCTCTAAACCGGTATCATAATCTACTCCGGAGAAGGTTTCGCCGCGGTCAAAGTCTTCACCCTTGCGGTTGAAGGCGCGGTGGTCATCTTTTTCGAAACTGCTGTCTTTGGTGAACTTGCCCGTCAGCATCCCGGATGACAGCGGCACGCGCGCCAGGATGCCGACCTTGCGGCGTTGTGCCTCCCCAAAGAATAACTCTTTTGGACGCTGCCGAAAAATGTTGAATATGATCTGGACGCTCTGCACGTTGGGGTATTCGATGGCCTTCAATGCCTCTTCCACTTTTTCAACACTGACCCCATAGTGCTGAAGCTTTCCGGCCTTTTCCAGGTCATCCAGAATGCCGAACACTTCCGGCATGTAATACACTTCCGTGGGCGGACAGTGTAACTGCAACAGGTCAAGCGCTTCCATCTTCAGATTCTTCAGACTGCGTTCGACGAAGGCGGTCAGGTTTTCACGGTTGTAGCCATCAGCAAGATGGGGATCCAGCCTGCGACCGGCTTTGGTGGCGATGTGAAATTTATCCTTCCGTTCACGGCGCAATTGTGCCAGCAGGCGTTCACTGTGCCCATCACCGTAGACATCAGCAGTGTCAAAGAAGTTCACTCCATGATCCAATGCAGCATTGAGCGCTGCCAGGGATTCTTTATCCTTGACGGAGCCCCAGGTGCCTCCAATGGCCCAGGCACCGAAACTGATGGCAGAGACCTTCCAGCCGGTGCGTCCAAGTTCTCGATATTGCATTTGATTTCCTTTCCTTCCTTATGAGACAGGACTTACGCAAAGAATAGGGGAAGCCCGAAAATAGGGGGGCGAGCGCAGCTCGCCCCCCTATTTTCGGTACCTCTCTGTGGCCTGCGTAGGTCCTATGAGAGTCATTTCTTAGCGGACAAATTCTCCGAAGGCTGTCCGAAGAATTTCATGTTTTTGAATAGAGCTCGATGGTATTGCCATCCGGGTCTCGGACAGCCGCATGCTTGCCGTCCTCTTTCACGATCACTTCGCCCTCCTGCCTGCCGCCGTGCTGGATGGCGAGGGCCATCACATTCTCCATGTCTGAAACCGAAAAGCCGAGTTGGTGCACGGCATATCCTTCGAAGTCAACCTCTTCCCTGATCGGAACAAATTTGAGCGTCAGGCCGCCCACCTCCCCAAACTGCGACTTGAACGGACCGGTCATTACTTCTTCGAATTGAATGCCGAAAGCTTCTGTGTAAAAAGTCAGCATGGCATGCATATTGTGGACGCGCATCGCGACCGAGCGTAATTGAGTTTTGGATTTGTCCGGGATCATCTCTTTCTCCATACACTAATTATAGTCAGGACTTCCGAAAAATACAGGAAAGCCCGAAAATAAGGGGCGTACTGCGCACGCCCCTTACTTTCGGTATCTTTTCGTGATGTTAACAGTTTCAATCGATCACATGGCGCGGACAGGTCTTCTGCGCCCTGTCAGCTGCCTCTAACTCGATATCCAATTTCAGGAACGGCTGCTGGGACGAGCTCAATCCTAGCATTTTGCCTTCGCTGGGTTCGATGATCCAGCCGACGCCATAGTTGCGGTGACAGATACGTATGATTTTGGATTTGTCCAGTTCAGTCTGGGGGATGACCAGATAGTCGTTTCCCAGCGCGTGGTACTTGACGAATCTCATCGTAATCTTCCTGCAAGGGCTCAGTCAACGATGAAGAGCTTCGCGCCGGTTTGGGTGGATGAACGATGCGCTTCCGCTTCGTCCGCCACCTGGTAACTGATGCCCGGGGTTAGGACGAATTTCCTGCCATCGGCCAGCTCGGTGTGCAGTTCGCCTTCTAGACACAACAGGATGTGTCCCTTCTCGCACCAGTGATCGGCCAAATAGCCGGGACCGTATTCCACCATGCGTACACGGATGGTATCGAATTGCTGCGTGCGCCAAATGGCCACGCCCGTTTCGCCTTCGTGTTCTGTGGGGGCGATCTGTGACCAATCAGTAGTATCGAAGGGGATGTTTTTCATTTCCATAGTTAAACTCCAGGGGAATTTATTTTATGCTTGCCAAGAACCTCCCTCTCTAATCATCGATTCTTACTTATTAGTAACTTCTCCAACCATAGCAAAAACTTGACCCACCTGCTGTTGGTCATCTTTCCGAGCGTCTGGATGAACTCCTCCCTGTGCGCCAGTTCTTCCGGCGTGAAGGTATCTTTCAAAATCTCATTCTTGAATTCCTGCGAATCGCGATCTTCAGGCACCACCCAGGTTTTGATCGGATCGCAGGCGATCTGTTGATTCTCCCCCAGGACAAACTCTTCGTTCACAACCGTCCCCATGCCTTTGGTAGCGAGAGGCCAGGTTGCGTCTACGACCATATCTCCATCGGGTAATTCTAAGATCAGATAATTGTGCACGTCCACAAAACGGCCCTCAGATTGCTCGAGCAGCGCCCGCAGTTTCCATCTTACTTCTTTCGGATCGATGTGAGCCACGGTTGTACAGGCGATCAGACGTGAGGAATAGCCAAGTTCGGCAAAGAGTTTTTTCAGCAGATAATGTTTCCCCGAGCAGGTACCTCGCCATTCCTCGATGATGGTTTCGGAATCGCGGGAACTGGCACGCGTGTAAGGCATGTCACGCACCAGGAGGAAGGCTTTCTCAGCATTGATTTCCTCATCTGGTTTGAGCAGGCCTTTTTCGACAGCTTTCGACTTCAAAATGTCTAATAGCATGATATTTTTCCTTGACATCTCAAGTATAGCACTCCCGTCAGTCGTTAAAACGCAAGAGGCTCCTGCATAGAGCCTCTTGGTATATACAAACTAATGTGATTTTAGCGCCAACCACCCCGGCGCAGCATAGAACCGCCTGTTGTCTGGCTGAGATTCTGTGGGATGCAGGCGCCGTCACAGACGCCGGTCCCATCAGCGTTGTTGTACATATTGGCTGTGCCAGCGCTATTGCCGCGCGCGTTGTCGCCATATTGGTTGCCGCGCAGGAATGCGCTTTGGTCAGCGGTTACCACGCCGGCGGCTGCCGCCAGGTCGATGGCTTTGGTGCGCAAGCTGTCCATCAGCGCGGGGAGTTGGTCGCTGCTGTAACCCAGCGACAGCGCGATGGTGTAGAACGTCTCGCCGGAAGCTAACTTGGCGTTGACATCCTCCACGCTCAGGCCGAGCACGTCCGCCATGGCGGCAGGCATATAGCCGCTCAGATTCACATTCAGGTCGAGGCTTGTGCCGGCGCTGACGCCGTTCCCGCCGGGACCATATCCCTGGGCGAAGGCTATACCGGTAGCGACCATTGAAATGGTCAGTGCGGCTACGAGGGCTAACAAGATGTTGCGTTTCATTTTATTGTCTCCTTTTTCTTGACACCCGGCTTGATACCAGTGTGCCGTTGATGCACATACTATAGTGGAACAATGTAAAGCATCTGTGAAGAAAAATTAAGGAGATGGTAAATATAAGTGACAAAGATGAGTTTGTAGAGCTATTTTTTGGTACACCCCGTATCTCTTTGGAGGGTAATGCGTCTGTGATTAAATCAACTGTTTTGCCATATTCTGGCTGGTTACTTCGTATCCCAACCTTTTGTATAATTTCATCGCAGGCGTGTTGTACATGAAGACATTCAGCGCCAGGGTTTCTATCCCCAGTTCCTTTGCAAACTCTTCCAATGCCAGCATGGTCTGTTTTCCATAGCCTTTGCCGCGCTGTGCCTCGTCCAGCGCGATATCGTAGATGAATCCATGCGGGCGCGGTACTTCGTGCTTCATCCAGATTATGCCAATCTTCTCCCCGTTTTCTTCCAACTGGATACGGAACAGGTAATTGTTCTCGGTTTTGATGCCTTGAGGCAAAAGCTCGTCATACGACTTACGCGAGCGCTCCAGCGCTTCCTCCTCGGACCAATGGCCTGCTCCCACCTTATCAGCCGCATACTCCGGGACAGTTTTCTCCAGATATACTTCGAACTCACTTACCGTCATGGGAACCAGTCGGATCATGTTTCCTCCGTTAACGTTTATGTTGTAGGACTTACGCACATTGCGAAAGTCTTGTATTGTATTTGACAGGCGAAATAATTGTATCGCTACTATCACGCTCCAGGTCAATATTGCTCCCAGGAAAAGATAGAAGGCGATGCCCTTCAACGCAAAGGATGGGAGGGCGCAAGCGGCGGTGACAAATGTGTAGGTGCCAAAGCCTCGCCAGCGCGAGTCGTTCTGAAACGCCCGTCCCAGCCCTAGCATGGACAGCAGCATGAACAGACCGAGTAGCACAAAGGACAGGTCATGCAGGCGTCCGTGCCAGGTGGCGGGCGTAGACCGCAGGGTGGGATCGGTGGAGAAGGCCAGGCCCATGAGAGCGCATCCAGCCAGGAGCAGGCCCAGGGTCCCGAGTCGAGGCGCGGTTCCTTCGTCCAGTGCGGTCCGCAAGGCCAGGGCAAAGATCGCCATGAGGGATCCACTGAGGATGAACGTCAGGGTCATCCAGATGCCGTAAGGCCCCAGGGACAGGCCGCTGGGCCAGTCGAAGGTCGGGGCGTGGATCGGTTCCCAACCCAAACCGCGCATGAAATCGTATTGCACAATGGTCAGCCCGGTGACCACGCTGGCAAACAAAATCGGACCCAGGATGCCGCCCAATGCGGCGAGCTTTTGATATCTCATCTTGATTTATTCACGAGTTTCGCGTTTTACTGCTTCTTGCATAATTAATAGGACTTATGCAGCTTGGAAAAGGTTACCGAAAATAAGGTGGGCGTGCGCAGCACGCCCCCCTCATTTTCGGGGTTCACTCATTCCACTGCGTAACTCCTATAAACGAACTTACATCGAACAATCATCTTCAAGAATCAGGATTCTAGTTAGGATATATACGCAGCACTCTGTAAAAATCAAACAAAGGCTCTGGCCTCCGTCTGTTGAACCTTATTGTGCTTCTGCTGCTTTAGCCTGTTTTTGTGGCACGATCCTGGGCGCGAATAGCCACAGGGCGGTAAGGATCAACCCGCCCAGCAGGAAGGGCGCCGTGGATCCCAACCACTGAAACAGCGATCCGTAAAAGAGCGGCGCGATGGCGTTGGCCGCGCTGTAAAACGAGGAAGAGATGCCCAGCATGCTGCCCACTTCCTTTTTGTCTGCGGCTTTGGTGATCAGGCTGTTGATGGCAGGTTGCAGCACGCCGCCGCCTAATGCCGCCGGGAAGCTGGCAACCAGCAACCAGATGCCGCCCAGCCAGCCGTTGTGGGTATCGTCGGGAAGCGCCACGTGGATATTCTGGAAACTGGAGGCGCTATTGCCACCGCTGATGCTAATCTCTACGCTGGCTTTGTCATACCAGGGGACGGGTACTCTTGGTGTCACGGCGGTCAGGATCAGGCCGATAGCCAGTGCCGAAAGTCCTAGCAGCACCAGCCAGCGGTCGCCGTATTTCTTGCTCCAGCGACCGACAAACCCGCCCTGCACCACCACGATGAACAACCCGGCCAGCACGAACAGGCCAGACGTATCGCGCGCATCCATGCCCAGGCGGTTGAGTGTAAAGAGCGAGAACAATTGCTCGTAGCCGCCGAATGCGATCTGGTAGAAGAACATCAGGATCAGCAAGAAGCCGATCGTCTGGCGGTTGAGCGCCTCCCACATAGCGGCTGGCGTAAAAACCCGACGGCGCGCGGTGCTATCATCTGTGTCTTCTTCCAGCGTTTCATGGAACCAGAAGAATGTCATTAAAATGGAGATGAGAGAGAAGGCTGCTGCGGTAAAGGCCACCGCCTGGTAGTTCTGGTTCGTAGCGGCCAGTACGATGAAAGCCATTATGGGCCCCAGAATGAAACCAACTCCGAAAGCCGCGCCGACCAGACCCAGTCCCTGCGTGCGTGTTTCTTCGGTTGTGCTGTCGCTGATGGCAGCCTGCGCGGTCGAGATATTCGCGCCAGACAACCCGTCGATGATACGCGAGAGGAACAGCAGCGGCAGCGTGTGCGCGAAGCCGAGCAGGATGAAGCCCAGAAAGGTCCCGATCTGGCTGATGACCAGGATCGGCTTGCGCCCGAAGCGGTCAGACAGCCTGCCCAGGACGGGCGCGCCGATGAACTGCATGAACGGGTAAGTGGCCTGCAATACGCCAATGGTTAGCGGGGAGGCCCCATATCGTGTTGCGTACAGAGGCAGCAGCGGGATGATAATCGATAGCCCCATCAGGTCGACCAGCACAATGGCCAGGATGGGCAGGATGCGTTTGAAGTCTAGTTTTTCAGATGTGTTTTCTTGAGTAGTCATGTGCGCTTCCCTCCAAATCCCTTACCTGCTCCAGCCACCAGGCAGTCTCGCCACCCCGACATAGACCAGCAACAACGCTCCCGCGACAG
Source organism: Anaerolineales bacterium (assembly GCA_049687655.1). Lineage (GTDB taxonomy): Bacteria > Chloroflexota > Anaerolineae > Anaerolineales > Villigracilaceae > JAABUE01. Next base: position 8,878 of record JBAVJG010000175.1, read on the forward strand.
CCCCTAACGCAACAGCATATTTGTTGTCCGACTTCTTGAACATTGACGGTGCGTGCGCAACCCCGGCCGCTATCAACATCGTCACTGCGTGTTCAATGCGATAGGGTGGGAAGCCCATCCCGCCAAAACCGGTGATGAGAAAATACAACAATCCCAGCGCCACTTGCAAATCCATCAGGCCGCTAAAGCCCGATGACAGACCGCGGTCCATTTTGCCGAAGGTGCCCTTTTGCGCCAGGCCAATCACAAATTTGACCAGCGCCACCAGGCCGACCAGTACGATCAGCCAGCGCACGAGAGAATGAAGCATAAGAAGAAATCCCATTTAATACTCCTTGAGTAAATTGATTACGAAGTTTGTTTTTGTTCAAGCCCCGCAATGACTTCTGCAAGCCAATCCAGTTCCGTCTGTAGATGGCGCTTCTGGTGTGAAAATACCAGTTGCAGGCTGCCCTGGTGGGCAGGCACATTTTGAATTTCCTGCATGCGGGCTTCCAGTTCACGCTGCTGTTGGGTGAGCAGTTCTAAGGCTTCATCAGTTTCCAGCCCGTCCAGGTAGGCCAGGCCTATATCCCCGGGAAAATTGACCGGTGTGTATCTCCCCAGGTGCTCACGCAGCAGACGTTGGTAGGCATTTTCTCCTTCAGGAGTCAGCCGGTAAATGCGACGTGGGGGACGGTTGCCTTCCTGCTCGGTTTCGGTGACGAGCCAGCCCTCGGCGGCCATTTTATCGAGCAAGTAATAGGCGGTTGGTTTTTTCAGGTTGGTGCACAGCGCCAGGTTCTGGTCGATGAATTCATGCAACTGGTAGCCATGCATCTCTTCGCGGCGTAGCAATCCGAGTAAAAGTAGTTTTCTATCCATAATAAATAGTCAGGTTTGACTATTCAGGATTATACTATTCCAGGATTTTCTGTCAAGGAAAATTTCTCACGTATAATAAAAATCACCACAAGAAATTAATTTGCATGGAGCGCTCCATATGTCTTACACCACCATTTTGACCGAAACCCGTGGTCGCGTTGGCCTTATTACCCTCAACCGTTCCAAAGCGATGAACGCTCTCAACCCTACAATCCTGAGCGAATTGATGGGTGCGCTCGAAGCCTTCGATGCGGAGGAAACAATTGGCGCAATGGTCGTTGCTGGTAATGAGAAGGTGTTCGCCGCCGGCGCCGATATTAAAGAGATGGCCGAGGCTTCCGAAGAGCAGATGCGGCAGAGTTCATTTATCGGTTCGTTTGATCGTATTCGTAGGATCAGGAAACCGATTATCGCTGCGGTTTCAGGCTGGGCCCTGGGCGGCGGCTGCGAACTGGCGATGTCCTGCGACATGATCGTGGCCTCCGAGAAAGCCAAGTTCGGGCAGCCGGAGATCACTATCGGTGTCATCCCTGGTGCGGGCGGGACTCAACGCCTGACGCTGGCAGTCGGCAAAGCCGTTGCAATGGAAATGGTGCTCAACAACCGCACCCTGTCCGCGCAGGAGGCCTTGAACTTCGGGCTGGTCAACCGTGTGGTCCCGGTGGAAAGCTTCCTGGAAGAAGCCCTCTCGCTGGCCGAGGAGATCGCCGGACGCGCGCCACTGGCGGTCCGTGCGGGCAAGGAAGCGGTCAATGCGGTCTTCGAGGGCTCGCTAACGGAGGGGTTGTCGACTGAAAAGGAATTGTTCTACAATCTGTTCT
>JBAVJG010000176.1:0-2495 GCA_049687655.1 Anaerolineales bacterium
TAGATGACGTGCGCGGGCTTTCTGCATTACCAAAGCTGATGGGACAAATTCTGGCAAGTGCAGTTCTAATTATCTCTAATGTTTCTGTTCATTTTGTTGGATCGATCTCTCTCCCCTTTTTATCGCCTACCATAGTTTCGTTGTTGGATATCCTTCTCACGCTTTTCTGGCTGATGGGTGTGACAAATGCGATGAACATGATCGATAGCATGGATGGAATTGCAGTTGGAGTAAGCGGAATTGCTTTTCTTTTCTTTGTTCTGGTTACATCCTTGTCTGGGCAAACGTATTTGACTGAAGTCAGCATCGTTCTTCTTGGCATTACGGCTGGAATTTATTTCTATAATGTAACACCAGCACGCTTATTTTTAGGCGATTCCGGCTCCCAGACTTTTGGTTTTATCGTAGCTGCAATTGCAATGGAATATGCTCCGGTTGGATTATCTCCGGTTTCTTCGTGGTTTGTACCCATCCTCCTGGTAGGTATGCCAATTTTTGACACTTCGCTGGTTGTATATTCTCGTGTGCGTCGAGGCTTACCAATTTATCACGCAAATCTTGATCACACCTATCATCGTCTTGTATCTATAGGCCTTGATGGGCGACGAGCTGTTTTAACCATCCATATGGCAGCAATCGTATTGAGTTTGTTGGCTTTTGCTACCTTTTATTTATCACCTATAATTGCGAATATGATATTTGGAATAATCCTCCTGGCAGGGATTGTAGCAATCATTTTGTTAGATTATCACAAAATGAGCACAGAATGACTTCGCTTTCCAGATCTATTTCAAAGCGTGCCTGTTCACTTTGTTCGTTTATAACAACTGGGGAAAAGCTGGCCAAACAATTTCACCTTTCTTCTTGATAGTGGCTGCGCTTCAGATCATTGAATTCACATCACCGGGAGATACATCACCCAAGACAACAGATTCACTCATACAACAATTGGACGAAGCATCTTTCTTTTTCTTTCCCCTACCTGGCAACCTCCATAGGACAATAATAAATTGACAGCATTTTTTTCTCGGTTATAATTCAACCGCTGAATTTTGAAATGGAAATTCCCGAAGAGAAAACCCGCGAACTGACATTGCTCGAGCAGATCGAGCGCGATCCTGACATAACCCAGGCATCATTGGCTACCCAGCTTGGTGTGGCCGTGGGAACCGTCAACTGGCATATCAAACGCCTGATCGAAAAAGGCGCCCTCAAGGTCAAACGTGCTGAACGCAAGAAATTGCGCTATATCATCACGCCTGAAGGTATTGCTCTGCGCGCGCGATTGACAGTGGATTACATCGAGCGTTCATTTGACCTCTATCGTAGAACTCGCCAGCACGTAAAGGAACATCTGAATGAAATCAAAAAAGCTGGCTATGACCGCATCCAACTGGTAGGAGATGGCGATGTGGCCGACATTTGCCGTCTTTCGTGCCTCGAACAGGAAATTGAAATTGTGAAGGATGATAGTGCACCTGTTTTGGAAGTGAAAGGATTCAAAGTACATTTACGGATGGAGACCCAGGAATGACAGAAGATCGACATATTTTGATCACGGGTGGAGCGGGCTACATCGGTTCTCTCCTGACCTCGGAACTGCTGCGCGCCAACTATCGCGTCACAGTCCTGGACGATTTACTCTTCGGCGGCGAATCCCTGTTGGGATTTTTACATCACCCCAATTTCCATTTCGTCAAAGCCGATGTGACCATGCCGCGCGCCATCCGTGATAATGTGCGGGGCGAGTGGCCAACCCCGCAGGCGGTGGTGCATCTGGCAGCGATTGTCGGGTTTCCGGCCTGCCAGGCGGTTGGACGGCAGGCAGCCTGGCGGTATAACGTTGAGGCCACGAAAATGGTTTTCGAGCAGGCAGCAGACCTGGGCGTAGGGAGATGCGTGTTCGCGTCCACCTACAGCAACTATGGCCTGTCGTCCGACGGACGTCCGGTAACGGAAGACTCCCCTCTGAATCCCCAGTCTTTATATGCAGAGACCAAAATCGCAGCGGAAGAATTTTTGCTCAGTCAGAAGGATGCGCCGACAGCGCCATTATCATTCCGTTTTGCTACGTTATATGGCATTTCTCCACGCACCCGCTTTGACCTGATCGTCAACCAGTTTGTGCTGGAGGCTTTTACGCGGCGCGAGTTGATCATTTACCAGCGTGGTTATTCGCGCTCGTTCGTGCACGTGCGTGACGCTGTACGCGGCATCCTCATGGGCCTGCAAGCGGAAGATAAAATCGTGCGCGGGCAGGTGTTCAATCTTGGTACGCCGGAAGGGAATTACACCAAAGACGAAATTGTGGGGCTGGTGCTCAAACGCATGCCAGAGACGGTAGTAGAGTACAAGGACTTGACCTTCGGCGGCGATATGCGTGATATTACGGTGTCGTTTGAGAAAATCCGCCGCGTGCTGGGCTTTGACACAACTCTCTCCGTAGATGATGGGATTCGTGAAGTGCTGCAGGTCCTAAAGTCCGGATTGATTCG
>JBAVJG010000177.1:0-1994 GCA_049687655.1 Anaerolineales bacterium
GATTCCAATAAAGTGTTAGGCGAAGCGCCATCCCCCTGTTCAAAAACATAAATGTCCTCACGTGCCAGCGGACCGGTGACGCCCTGTGAAGTGCGCTTGAGCGCCGCATAGGATGTGAACAGCACCAGCATACGTCCGCCGGTGGCCTTGGCCGTAGTGATCAACGCGCGGTTGAGCGCACCCTGATGACCCTGCTGGTTGGGTTCCGGGATGTCGGTTGGCAGGTACAGCAAGGTCGAACTCTCATAGTCGAAGGGCGATCCTAACGCCAGTTCATCGGCGATCTCGGCTCCCAATGTGCGGCGCATGTAGTCGAACGAGCCATGCGCGGTCATCGTGGCGGAGGTCAGGATGACGCTGGACTTCTCGTGCCAGAGATGTTTCTCGATCAGCGGTCCCACGCTCAACGGGGCGGCATTGAGCGATAATCTTTCCCCGCGCGGGTTGACCTCGATCCAGTAGACCGTCCCGGCATTGGGCTTTTCGATCATGCCTGAGATGTTCGCTTCGGCCTCCGCCATGCGCCTGTAAACGTTCCCCAGGTCACTGATCACATCTTCGAGTTGGTCCATTCCGTCCGCATAAAGGGACGTAGTCTCTCTATAAAGCTCCTCCAGGTTGGTCAATAACAAGCGGAAGGATTCACCGGTCTGGTCCCAGATCATCTCTACCTCATCCCAGCCGGGCAGGGTACGCGTGGAGGGCAGGATGCGGGCCTGCCACGAGTAGTTGCTAGGCGGCTGTCCCTCGCGCTGGAATTTGACAAATTCGCCCAGCACCTGGAAGAACTCGCGGTTCAGGTTCTCCAAACGGATGGACATGTCGGTGGAGCGATTGACTTTTTGCTGAAGCAGGCCGAAGTCCGAGGGACGCAGCGCTTCATTGGTCTCGCCCAGCAGCCTGCCCAGCACTCCGGTCGTTGTCCCACCGATCTCTTTGAGCATGCGTCCCAGGTCGAATTCGTTCAGCTTGAAAGAGAGCGCATTGGTGGTGGCTGATTCAAGATGATGGGCCTCGTCCACGATCAGATAGTTGTAAGCAGGCAGCACGTGACTGCCTGATGCGATGTCGGAGAGCAGCAGGGCATGGTTGACGATCAGCACATGCGCGGTGATAGCAGCCTGGCGCGCCTTGTAGAACGGGCAGGCCCCACCGGTGGACTTGACGCAGGTTTCGCCGCCGCAGGCATCGTCCTCGGCAGACATACGCGTCCACATCTCGCGCTCAGTCGGTCCGGTAAGGTTGATCTCGTTGCGGTCACCCGACTGGTTCTCGAGCAACCACACCAGCACCTTGGCCAGCACGCGCATCTCAGTTTTGTTGCTGGGGAAACGCTGACGTACGTATTGCAGGCGGCGCGGGCACAGGTAGTTCGAGCGCCCTTTTAATACGGCTGCGCGCAGGTCGCTGTTGAGTGCCGCACGCAGGTCGGGAATATCTTTCTTGATGAGCTGGTCCTGCAGGTTGATGGTGTTGGTTGAAACCAGCACGCGCGTATTGTTGTTGATAGCAAACAGCGCCGCCGGCACGAGATACGCGAACGATTTGCCCACACCGGTCCCGGCTTCCACCATCATGTGTCGGCTGCTCGAAAGCGCTTCCGTGACAGTGCGCAGCATCTCCACCTGTTCGGGACGCTGCTCGAACGATTGGAAATACTGCGAGAATGGCCCGCCATATTCCAGGATAGAGGCCACTTCTTCTTCGTCCAATGGGACAACGGAATCCATATCGACCTGGTCGAGTGGCGGAGGTTTATCCCGCTTGCGTTCTGCCTGGAAATAAGGGAATTCCAGGCCGCTTCTTTCCGGCTCTTTAGCCTGTTTCCCTTTCCCCGCCGCTGTTGAGCGGGACTTTTGTTCCTTGACGCGCGCCCCCAACACCTGCTGGAAGACCCAGCGCGCATCCCAATCCAATGGCTCCGAAAGACGCACGAACTCGGCTAACAAGTCGATGGGTAATTCTCTTGCGCGTTCCAGTAGACGCGTGAAGAC
>JBAVJG010000178.1:0-5625 GCA_049687655.1 Anaerolineales bacterium
GACAATCTGCCACCTTTTAAGCGGCCATTCCAGGCCGTCGAGCATTATGCTGACCCCCATCCCCAGCCAGACATATACGAACACCGCGGCAGGCACGAAGAACTCCTGGTAAACCGAAAATTCCACGCTGACGGCAAAAACCCAGATGAGCGCAAAAGCGATCAGCGTATACAGCCCCTCCTGCCAGCGCCACTTCCCCATCTTGGGAATAGCGAGCAATCCCAACGCGCCAAACATGATCGCGAGGGACTGCCATTCCGGGAATGAGTTGACATATTCCAGAATACGCCGGTTGATCTCCTCGGGCGGTGCGCTGAAATAATAGCTCTGGAAACTACCTGCCGGAAAGATCACCAGCAAGCGGTCCATGGGTGAGTTGAACTCTTCGGGAGTCAGTCCGCGCTCGGACAGGTTGGTACGATAGGTCGTATTGTAGATACTGGAGGGTGGATCGTTATAGTCGAGATAAAGAAAGAGTGCGAAAGTGAGAACCAATCCGAGCAGCGCACCTGAAACTGCCCCGAGCCACGCAATTCCCTTGCGTGCCGTCAGCAGCATGTAAACCAATACCGAAGCGCCCGTCATGATGACCGTGCTGTGGATACCCAGGCTCAGCCCGCCGACCAGTCCGGCTATGAAGAGCCAGTTCCAATTGTCTGTGCGCCGCCACAGCAACACGGACAGCCATACGAGGGACAGCATCCCTGCTGCTGGCCCGTACGATTCAGCGATGATCGTCCGCCGCCAGAAGAAGGTGCTGGCCGCCAACGCGGATGAAGCCACCAGCCCCGCTGTCCGCCAGCCGCCCATCAGCCGCACAATCAGGTAGACGCACCCTACCGCCAGCGCGCCGAAAAAGGCCGACATCAGATTGACGCGATAAGCGATATCTCCAAAAGGCAGAAAGGTGAACAGCTTGCCAAAGATGATCTGGGTTGGATATCCACTGGCGTGTGTCATCCCCAATGTGTAGGAGAGTGTCTGAAATTCGGCCACATCTCCGTAGAGCAGTGAGGGTGCCAGCGTGCGGACGTACAGTGCTAAGGCCAGGATGCCAATGAAGATAGCAAAAAGAATATCTAGGCGAGAAAGAGGAAATAAATGCTTGAACGATTTGGGCATGAAAGTGAACTGCTTTAGAGGAGTGAATATTATTGTCTTCGTGAGAAGTTTATCACGCAAACTTGATAAGAAACGATGATTAATGTTTTGAAACTGTAACTTTGCTTCCAGGTTACGGCCATATAATGCAGGACTATCAATCAGCAAGGAGATTGCTATGCAATACGATGAAGAACCCTGGGACGAAGACACTGAAATTGACCCAGAATTGTGGTTACAAGCTTTGTTGGCTATGACGGCTGATAGAAAAGGGAAGGAAAAACTCGTTCGAGATATTTCAGAAAAGACCGGCTTAGTCCCCGAGCAGGTGGAGTTAATCATTTCCCAAACAATCGAATTTATGGCTAATAAAACCCGCTCGAATTGATAGGATCTACCAAACGCCAAGAAAACAAGCGCACCCGCAGGGGACCTTTGCCATATCACGCGCACGGGAATAAATCCCTGTGTTAATTTTACGAAGCCGACTAAAGTCGGCTGGTGTGGGGCGAGTCCGCTGAAGCGGACTTTGAAAACGTAGCCCGATGGTTTACCGTCGGGCAATTTGTTGCAATGCAAGGTTATAATCAGCCCAATGTTTGACTATAAAATCACAGCCAAAAACAAGCGCGCCCGCACAGGTACCTTCAGCACGCCACACGGCACGTTGCAAACACCGGTCTTTGCGCCGGTCGGCACGCAGGCTACCGTCAAAGCGCTCACACCGGCGCAGGTGGCGGACCTGGGCGCCTCGCTGGTACTCGCCAACACCTACCATCTGTACCTGCGTCCCGGAGACGATCTGATAGCCCAATTCGGCGGCCTGCACCGCTTCATGCGCTGGCCCAAACCAATGCTGACCGATTCGGGCGGCTTCCAGGTTTTCTCGCTGTCCCAAACCCGGGTAGTGGACGATAACGCCGTCACCTTCAGGAGTCACATTGACGGCTCTGAGCATCGCTTCACGCCTGAACGCGCCATCCGCATTCAGGAGAATTTGGGCGCGGACATCATCATGGCCTTCGATGAGTGCGCCGATCCCAACGATCATGAGTACATCAAGCAGGCTATGGAGCGCACACATCGCTGGGCCGAGCGCTGTCTGAAAGCCAAGCGTCGCGCTGATCAGGCGCTCTTCGGCATTGTCCAGGGCGGCATCGACCCGGACCTGCGGGCCGCTTCCGCTGAATTCATCGCCTCGCTGGATACGCCCGGTATCGCTATTGGCGGCCTGTCTGTCGGTGAGTCCAAAGACGAGATGTACGCCACACTTGATGTGGTTACGCCATTGCTGCCAGAGAACAAGCCGCGCTACCTGATGGGCGTCGGCACCCCCGAAGACATCATCAACGGTATTGCGCGCGGCATCGATATTTTCGACTGTGTGCTGCCTACCCGTTTGGCTCGCCATCATGCCGCCTTCTCCCCCGATGGTCGCTTGAACATGATGAACGCCACTTTCGCGCGCGACGAGCTCCCCATTGACGAAGATTGCGACTGCTACACCTGCAAGAACTTCTCCCGCGCCTATATCCGGCACCTGATCGTGGCAAAGGAGCTGCTGGCAGGCACGTTGCTGTCCATTCACAATTTACGGGCACTGATACGACTTGTTGAAGACATCCGTAATTATATTTCGGTTGGTACCTTCGAGGATCAGGTACCAGTGCTTTTGGAAAAGTGGTCGAATAATGCAAAACGGAATCAAGCATAGTCATATACAAGTCCGCACTATACTCTATATCTTCGTATAAATAGTTTAACGGTAAATAAGCAATGACAAATCCAATTGTGCTCCCATCCCCAAACAAGAAATATAAAGCCATCCTGACATCTACCGGTAGAATCCAGGCTGATCAAGCCTGCTACTCTTTATCAATTGAGGGACTTTCACATTCATTTACAGATAGGATTTTTTGGAAGGCCTGTTTATGGTCACCAGAATCGCGCTTCCTTTCTCTTCAGGAATGGAAAGAGATCGATGAAGCCGACACGCCTGGATTCTGCCAGCTTTTGATCATCGATATGCTTACCAGGCGCGAATGTATCATAGCAAATGTGGAAGTGACAAAAGGGAATATCCTTCCGGAGAGCTTCATAGGGGACAGCTTGATGTACACCGTCAACTATTATGGCCAATTTGGAATGACCAAGAGCTTTGAAACTAAATTCCTTTATCTGGATGGCTGGCAAACTCTTAAATAGCATTGGAGAATCATGACTTTTTTTTACGCCTTTTTGCTTGGTATTATCCAGGGACTAACCGAATTCATTCCAGTCTCGTCCACTGCACACCTGTTAATCGGACAAAAACTACTCGGCATTCCATCTGACACTAAAACCTTCTCATTCATGGTTATAGTTCAATTAGGAACAGTTTTTGCCTTGATTCTATTTTTCTGGAGAGATATTTGGATGATTATCAAAGCTTTTCTGATCGGTATCAGGGATAAAAGGCCGTTTGATGATTTTCAATCTCGTCTTGGTTGGTTGGTCATAATTGCAACAATCCCCGCGCTTATTTTAGGCTATTTTTTGAAAGATTTAATTGAACTTATGTTCAGATCCCCCGGTTTACTGGCCGGCATTCGCTTGTTGATATCCGCTGTATTGCTGTTTTTCGTTGAATTGTTTGGCCGACGTCAGCGCGAACTCGATACCGCAGTATGGCAAGACGCGCTAACGGTTGGGTTATTTCAAGTGTTGGCACTCTTTCCTGGGGCCTCTCGTTCAGGGACAACGATAGCAGGTGGTATGGTACGTGGATTTACACGTACCTCCGCGGCTCGATTTGCCTTCCTGATGTCCGTACCGATATTGCTGGCTGCTGGTGCCTACGAATCGCTACAAGTGATAGCCATGACCGGGACCCGCGCCTTTTTACCCTATTTGATTGTCGGGTTCATTACTTCAGCAATTGTAGGATGGATGTCGGTCAAATGGTTATTGGAGTATTTGAGCAAACATTCTCTGTATGTTTTTGCTATTTACTGCGCACTTGCAGGTATCAGTGCGCTTGCATTTTTACGTTAGCTGACAACTAGACATTATTGGTAATAAGCGGAAGATGCCAACTGGTGCAACAGGAACACAGGTTTTGGATGGCGGCAGTCCACCCGCAGGTTGTGAAGGGCACAAGCCACATCCATCACCATATCCGAAAAACCATCTTTCGTGTTGCGGAAGACATCTTTCACAATCCGACATCGTTTGACACCTGCAATCGTATTTTCAACACTAATTCTTGTTCCGGAGATGATACTATTCAAACAACGATCTGTTTGACACAACTCCTGGCCTTTAGGTTTTTTTTGGCTGAAACGTGATCACACCTTTCGGCTCATATCCTTGAAAGCCTGTATCTTTGCCCAAAGTAGAACATCTTGGATATGAGATTGGATGATCGTCAGCCACTCTTTTGTCGTGGGTTTTGCCAGCTACGGTTGGACTGAGGTACAACACTTTCTTTGTGTGACTGCTAGTCAACAAAAGGTTCTTGTCGGTATGGGTTTTCTTCTTGCCACTGTAGTGTTCACGTTGCTTTTGAGCATCCTTCGGACGTTGGCGTCGCCGTTCCGTGCCATCTATCAAGAAATCTGGCTCCGCTTCAGTTGCTAATGGGCTGTCAGCAATGGCTTCTCCATCGCGCTCCGGTGTCAACCCCATTTCTGCCAGCGTTTCTCTCAAGATCGGTAAGAGCAGGTGGATCCAGTAGTTTGCTTGTGGCTGACTGATTCCAAACTGTAACCCAAGCATCTCCTGGATTGGATACGTCTTCTGGTATATCAGAATGAACAACAGCTTGTCTTCATCCGTTCGTAATTTCTCTTTGGGACCAGCCCCGGCTCGCCGTTGCCGAGGCTTACCCCTTTTTGTAAGTTCTGGCGGATGTAGCGCAGCAAGCTTATCTTTGAACACTGGCAATAACTGCTCGAATTCAATAACCGTCAGACCAGTGGCCGCAAGAAAACGTTTCGACTTCTCTTTCAATTGGTTATATTTGATCATGCCCTTATTTTACTATTACCGATAATGTCTAATAAAATCTTTCGATGGATTCAAGGCCACCCTTGCGGTGGCTTTTGACTTTATAATGGGGCCAATGTTCAAGCTTCGCTTCAGCGCAAAAACGATTCCATTTGCATTTTTCTTGCTGACCATCCTGACCTACGGCCTGCTGCTGCCGTGGACTGGCTTCTACTGGGATGACTGGCCTTTCGCGTGGATCGCGAAGTTCCTGGGGCCGGCTGAATTCGTCCCGGCTTTTGAGCCTTTCCGTCCCTTTCTCGGCCCGATCTTCTTCGGGACCACCAGCCTGCTCCCGCCAAATCCGCTTTTGTGGCAATCCCTGGCTTTGATTCTGCGCTTTGCGTTGGCACTGTCCGCCTGGTGGACTCAAGCTATGGCGTTTGTATGACACCTTGAAATTGCTATGAGCAAGGATTATAGTTTCCGACTTGATGAAAATAACCCTCGTGAGACCCAGGCCAGGGAGGTGATTGAAGCCTGGGTTGCACAGGGATA
>JBAVJG010000179.1:0-4271 GCA_049687655.1 Anaerolineales bacterium
CCTCAAGAGTCTCGTCACGATAGCGCAGATATGGGGAGCGGAATCCCGCACTTTTGACACCCCGTTCATCAAACAAGCGGCGCGCCTTCGACAGCTCTACAACCTGCTGCTGCCGGGACAACTGCGAGTGGTCCACGTGGTAAAAACCGTGCACCGCAAACTCCATATTTTGCGCCTGATATTTCTCGATCACGCCCGGGCTGCGCGCCAACGCCGCAGCAGTAATGGGAAAAGTTGCGCCGCTATCATACTCGGAGAGTACCCTCCCAAAGTGTGCCAGCGCTCTGTCCATCTTTGAGGCGGTCAGCCCATAGCGACTGCTCAACGAGCGGACGCGGTCGACAAATTTTTGCATGCCTTTCCCCTGAAGAGCTACCAGGATCGGGTTTCTCATGCGGCGCCTCCGCCCATCAGTCGGTTTAGCTGGGTCAGGCGGGAATTCCATTCCTGCTGGCTTTCCTCCCGCAGAACAACAATTTCTTCGGACAAACGATCATAATCCTGCTTCAGTTGCAGGATACCTGCCTGGATGCTCTTGGCTGTATCGGTGACGTACACCGTCCCTTTGGGGAAGACTTCGCGGAGGTAGGGCCAGTCAGACGTGACCAGTGGCTTGCCAACTGCAGTGGCTTCACAACCGCCCAGTTGCAGGGTGTAGTTACGCGTGGTCAGCACCATGACCGTATCCACCGCTCGCAGCAGGCCGGGGTACTGTTTGTCAGGGTCCAGAAAACCGGTGAAGGTGACATTGGCCGGCGCATTTTCAAAGAAACTGGCGGGCTTTTTGCGTTTGTCACCAGTGATGTAAAAATTCACATCAGGGAGCATTGCAGCGGCTTCCAGCACTGCATCCAGAGGTTCATCCTGTGCGAAGGTGCTCACAAAGGCTACATTGAAACCGGGCTTCACACTGAAAGGCTTGCTCTCCGGCAAATCCAGGTAGGGATCGACCATCACCAGCGTGTGTCCACCCCATGCGTTTACGATTCCAGCCCAATGGCTGTTCGTGACGATGTTTGTGGTGGCCCGCCGGGCGATGTATTTCTGGAAGGGCAGCGCCCAATCCCAGATGCGCTCGAAGGCTGCACTATGATAATGCAGCACAAACTTCGCCCCGCTCAGGCGGCAATACAGGTCCACCACCAGCCCGGCCACGAAAGGCGGGGTCTGCACGTGCACGGCGCGCGGGCGTTCTCTGAAAAGAACCACCAGTGTGCGGATAGCTTGCAAGATGTACTTAAACGGCGCGTGCGGCGGCGATTGGAAGCGCAGGTAATGGATGCAGTGCAACTTTCCACCCAGTTCGCGCGCAAACGTCTGACTCATACGGCTGTAAGGTGCCCATGAGAGCGCCAGCCAATAATTACTTTCTTTCTGCAATGATGTCATATATGCAATCCTAAAAACAAAAATTAATTAAACCATTCAGGCCACAATGTGGTAGCAAAACGACGGACATTCGACTCGACATCGAACTCCGCTAATATGGATTCGCGCCCGCTTCGCCCCAGACGATTGGCCTGCTGAGGCGATTCGATCAACTTGTTCATGGCTTCGGCCAGCGCGCCCGGGTCGTCAGGCTCCACCAGCAGACCATTTTCGTTGTCCACGATCAGCTCGGGAATGGCAGAAATGCGCGTGGAAATCACAGGTACCTGCATAGACATCGCTTCGAACAGGACATTTGGGATGCCATCCAGGTTGCCGTCCCTCGATTGGATGCAGGGCATCACGAACATGCTGGCCTTTTTGTAGCGCTCGATCACTTCTTCGTGGGGCAATGCGCCGCACAATGTGACGAAATCTTCCAGGAACAGGCGAGCGATCCTGTCTTCGAGTGACTGCCGTTGCGGGCCCTGTCCGATAATCTGGCACTGGAACCTGATACCACGTTCCTTCAGAATGTGACAGGCTTCGATCAACTGTGTAAATCCCTTGCGTTCCGCCAACTGCCCAACCGCCAGGATAAGGGGTTGCTCGCTTGGGCCGTGCCCATTGGGCTGGTATTTCGTGATGTCCAGGCCGTGAGGGATATGGGAAACTTTCTGGTCCAGGTTACGACTGAGGAGTGCCTCAATATGCGTTTTGTTGAACTGTGTACAGGTAGCCACATGGCGGGCAGCCTCGATCTTTTCATCAAGTAAGATCGGGTGGACAAAAATATCCTCCGCGGCGTGAATCGACAGGCTGTACGGTTTACCCAACAACCGGCCCATGACCAGCGCCAGGGTCGCCGCCCGGTCGATGAAGTGCGTATGGATTTCGCGGAAATCCTTTCCATATAAAAGGTAGGCGGCATATACGCCTTCACCAAAGTGTAACAACGTTTTGATGCGTTCACCAATACCGGGGTGCGGTCGTGTCAGAAGATAGAAAAGGGAGCCGAAAAAGGCGCGTGGGCGGGTGAACGCAAAGAACAGGTGACTGAGCGTCAGTTTAAGGAAGTCCACTGGTAGTAGGTAAAGCACACCCTTTTGTAGCCCCAATTGAGTACTGGAGAGTGGCACATCGGAGGGCGGCCTGCGGATTGAAACCACTTGAATATCCACGCCCCACTGGCGCAGTTGCAGGATTTCTCGATCAATAAAGGTTGTGGTCAACAAGGGATAGGTGCCAATCATGTAGATCAGCTTTTTCTCGCTGGCTGACCGAGAGATGTTTTGCATGTGTCGATTCATGGCAGCATTTTTAGAAAGGGGAAATTAAACTGCACTTGCTGCTCGTACGCCCCTAGATCCGGGAGTCCCTGTCGTGACTTACCGAGGATGTCTTCGGCAGGAGCATGCTGTAGGACGGCATTATTTTTCGCGAAACTGAAAATGGGAATCGCGCCGTATTCTTCAACCAGACGAACGAACTCGTCTCGAATGGTCTTCTCACCAGACAAGAATGAGTCCCCATCCCAAAAGGGAAGGACCAAGTCACTTTGATCAGTAGCAAGCCGGGGGCTGCCAACGACGCGATGGGCGTCATCCTTTAGCGGACTGAGCAGGTCACCATTAGGGATGCGCGCCCGACCATTCCAGTACAGGTTGTTATCCAAAATCAGATCGTCGGTTTCGTCCGGATTTCCGTCAGAAAATTCATTGGAACGGTCTTGCAGGTTCTTGCCCATTGAGCCGGTCGGATCTGACCAGATGTTATTGTAAAGGTAAATATTCTCATTTTTTGGATTTCGTTCGGTTATCGAAACCCGGGCGGCGTACGCCAGCGATGGCAGGTCTCCGACGATCGTATTGTTGACAAAGTAGACATCTTTTGCGCCGCGCACACCAAAAGCTGCGCCAACCTGGTTTTCGGAATTGCCGATCAGCAGGTTGTTTTCTATTCGAATGTCAATTGCTTCAAAGTAAGGCTTGCCATCCAACCCAACCTGAATGAAGGTTTCATCATCCTGGCCTTCCCAATTTAAAAATATGTTGCGACGGACAGTGATGCGCTGGCTACCCAACAGGCCGTCTTCTGGCCCATTGCTGTCTTTGATCACGATGAATTGCTTGCTCTTGTTTTCATTAATCCGGCCGCTGCTCTCGTAATCATTGAAGAATATATTGTCCTGGATAACTACATCGGTAACGCTATTGACATCCATATGCTCTTCGGGAGGTCCCTGATTGTAGAAAACATTGTTTTCGATGGTTATGAAGCGGGATAGGTTGTACACCTTGAGCAGGTCATTGTTGTATGAATCGTGAATGATGTTATTGCGCAAGGTGACATGTTCGCTCCAGCCATCTTCGCTCCCATCAATGGCAACAAGCAATGGCAATGCACCTGGCCCGGAGTGCCGGATGTTAAAACCTTCAAGGGTAATATTTGTAGCACCAGAGATACTGAGGACAGAGTCATTCCCCTGTAGAATGGCACGGTAGGGTTCAAAGGATTTGAAAACAGTTTGTGTTTCAAACCTGCGGTTCAAGCGATTGACGCCGGTATAGGCACCGGGCATGAACCAGACCGTACAATTCTCGTCCGGCACATTCCTGTTGGCATAATGCAGGCTGGCCCAAGGGCTGCTATAAGAACCGGTGTTCTCGTTGCTTCCTGCCGGAAGCGGGGCCACCCAGTATTCGCAGCGATCTAGTTGTTGGAATTCAATCGCTCCTAAATTCAATATAGTAAGTAAGCAGATCAATAGAGTTAGTATATGCTTTGAAGTTGGCTGCGTCATGTTATGTCAATATTATCTCAATCATCACCAGTTACAGACTTTACTTAGATATTGTAACGATGGTGCCATTGCTGTCCCCATCCGGATCGTTATTATTGAC
>JBAVJG010000180.1:0-8054 GCA_049687655.1 Anaerolineales bacterium
CGAAAAGATACCGAAAATAAGGGGGCGTGTAGTACACGCCCCCTTATTTTCGGGCTTCCACCGTATTTTCGCGTAAGTCCTGATTTTGTAAGTTTCCGATTGCATGGCTCATCATAGAGCCATGGACAAACTCATCTTCGTCTACAACGCCGATAGCGGAATTTTGAACTCCCTGAAAGATTGGATGCACAAGTTCATCTCACCCGAAACCTACGCGTGCAGCCTGTGCGCATTGACTTATGGTAATCTGGGCATGCGCCGTCCCTGGCGGGAATTCATCAAAGAATTGGGATATGAGGTCGAATTCTTGCATCGAGATGAATTGGCGGAACCATATGGAATACAGGATGCACTGCTTCCCGCCGCATTCATCCAGCAAAACGGTAAGCTGAGACTTTGGATAAAATCTGAAACAATGGAAGCGTGTGAATCACTGGATGATTTACAATCGGTCGTAACTCATAAATTAGCTCAAGAAACAGGATAGCCTATGTGCCGTAGTATCAAAGCCCTTCGTATGCCCGATAGAAAAGCCACGGATCAGGAAATCGCCGAGGCTGCTTTGCAGTACGTCCGCAAGGTGAGCGGATATCGCAAACCATCACGTCTCAACCAGGAAGTATTCGATGTAGCCGTCGTCGAGATTGCGCAAGCAACAGAGAAGTTACTCAATTTGTTGCAAACGAAAAACACGGTGTCTTGAAGCAATATAATGCCCGCCTTAGAATGGTCAGAATTTCTTTGAGCTTGGTAAGCATATTCGCGAGTATGCGCCTAAAAGAAATTTCGAAACACACGTTTTTTTCAGAGTTTTATGTCTAGGCTGGAACCTCACTAGGATCAGCGGTGTATATAGGGTGAAGGAGACATATCTATGCTAAGACTGTCCATCACCTTATCGATCCTCGTTCTAACATCGCTTCTGGCAGGATGCGCTCCCAAAGCCATCTCCCAAGCTGAAGAAGTCAATGCATTGGAAAATCCCGCGTCTACAGACCTATCAACAATATCACCAACTGTAAACAAGACAAAATCTGAAACTGTGCCACACAACCCTCTTGAAAGTTGCCCGGTAACAGTTCCACAAGATCCACCCTTCATTGCGCCAGCGCCATATTCCCCCGACGCACCTTTCCCAAATCAGTTTTGGTATGGTTCTGAGATGCTCTGGACCATGCTCCCCACGGACGGTACTTGGGCAAGCCTGCCTCACAATCCAGAGGGATATACTCAAAAGATCTTCTGGTGGCGCGCGGGATATGTTTGGAATGAAGAGCCTCTGCCAGAATTGAAAGTAACTGGCGAAAGGTTGAACGCGAAAGCGCCGCCTATTATTGTTTCAAATGCAACGAACGCTTTTGCAGATGATATTGGGTCAGCTATGCTGGTCGGTGTAGATTTTCCAACGCTTGGGTGTTGGCAAGTTATCGGAAAGTATAAAGATGCCGAACTCAGTTTCGTAATATGGGTTGCACAGTGAACAGAATTGGGCGATAGTTGTTCCATCGCCCAACTAATTTCAACCAATTGCCTCTTTCAACTGCCGCGCTAATTTCCCGAACTCAGGAGTGTAACGCATCTCGTCTTTTCGCGGGCGGGGCAGGTCCACTTCCAACTCCAGTTTGACTTTGCCGGGGCGCTGCGTCAGCACCAGCACACGGTCCGCCAAAAACAGGGCTTCCGAGATCGAGTGCGTGACCATGACAACCGTCTTCTGACGCGCCTGCCAGATGCGGGAAAGCTCCGTCCACATGCGTTCGCGGGTTAAGGCATCCAGCGAGCCGAAGGGTTCATCGAGCAGGAGCAGGTCGGGGTCATGGATGAGCGCGCGCGCAATCGCCAGGCGTTGCGCCATCCCACCGGAGAGGTCCCGCGGCCAGTAGGCGTCGAATCCGTCCAACCCGACCAATTCCATCATCTCACCCGCCTGGCGGCGAGCTTCGCCATTTCCTACGCCAACCAGTTCAAGCGGAAGGGTCAGGTTCTCGATGACCGAGCGCCAGGGCATCAGGTTGGCCTGCTGAAAGACCATACCTATACGGGGTTGCTCCCCTTCGTGGAAAGTGACCTGACCCGATGTAGGCGGCAACAACCCGGCCAGGATGCGCAGGATGGTGCTCTTGCCGCTGCCTGAAGGCCCCAGCACACACACAAACTCCTGTGGACAGACCTCGAACGTGACCTTCTCCAATGCGCGCAAGCCCCCGTTGTTATCAGGGAATACGGCACTTAGATCATGAACAGTGAGAACAGGGTCAACGTACATTACGGCACGAAATCGTTTGTAAAGGCTTTGTTTATATCCAGCGCTTCTTCCAGCGAATTCATCTTGAGCAACGTATCCTGCATATTATCCCAGGCCTGCGCATCCGAAAAGCCCAGGCGCTCGGCCTTCCACAGATCGATCGAGCGTGCCAGCACTTCCTTTTGCACGACTTCATCTGCTTCAGCCAGGTTAGGGACATGGCCCTTACTCATCTCATAGGCACCGTCAGGGTCCGCAATCGTATCCGCTAACCCCTGCAACAAGACTTCCACCATACGGCTGACGAGGTCGGGGTTTTCCGCAATGGTCTTCTCATTGGTGATCAAGCCATTGGAAGCCAGATGCACATGATCTGCCACGCGGATCTCGTTCAGTTCATATCCTTGCGAGCGGAGTTGCACAGGCTCGTTCGTGGTATAGACCGCTACGGCCTGTTCCTGGTCGGTTGCCAAGGCTTCGACCTGGTTGAAGCCGATTGAATCGAGCGTCACATCGGCATCGCTCAACCCTGCCGAAAAGAGCAGCGCCTCCAACCCGATGTAATTGGCGCCATACAGTCCCGGCAGGCCAATCTGTTTACCTTCCAAATCCGCGGGCTCGACAATGCCCTGATCGGCTTTCGAAGCCACCGCCACCGGATATTGCTGGTACCAGGCTGCCACGTAGACTACCGGCAGTCCCTGCGCACGCGCCAGCAATACCTGTTCGCCCGAGACGACCGCGAACTGTAATTCATCCGCACCGACCAATGCGACCGCGTCCGTTTCGAAAGAATAATCAAACTCGACTTCAATCCCGGCTTCGCGGAAATATCCTTTTTCGATAGCAACATACAGCGGCGCAAACTGGATATTGGGAATGTAACCCAGCGGCACCTTGACATGAACCAGCGTTTCGTTCCCGGGCCCGCTACCTGCACCCGTTACATCCCCTTTGGGGGCACTACAGGCTGTTATCAACGCCCCCAGCAAGGACAGCAAAAGGATTCGTTTTAACATTTTTTTGTTTCTCCTAATAATCATCCAAACCTGACAGGTTTTTGCGAAGTACTCCGTAACAAGGTGAATGGGGAAAGCCTGTCAGGTTTTAATTCGGGTTTTCCTGCCAACTCAACAATCTCTTCTCAGACCAGGTCACTACCCCATAAAGCGCCAGGGCTAGCAGGATCAAAGTGAATACGGCTACAAAAACAAGAGCAGTATCGTACTGTCCGCGGCCTACGTTTATGAGGAATCCAAGTCCCATGTCCGCGCCAACCAGTTCACCCACTACTGCGCCAATGACCGAGAGCGTGGCGCCGATGCGCAATCCGCCCAGGAATACTGGCAGCGAAGCTGGGATTTCGAGTTTTAGCAAAATCTGTCCGCGTGTGGCGCGTAGTGAGCGCATCAGGTCGTGCAAAGCCGTGGGGACAGCGCGCACGCCCACAACCGTATTGACCAGCACCGGGAAGAAGACGATCAACGCACAGATTAATATCTTGGAAAACATGCCCGGTCCAAACCAGATGACCAACAGGGGCGCAATTGCCACCAGTGGGATGGCCTGCGAAGCAACCAGATATGGTGAGAGAACGCGTTCCAGAGCGCGCGATTTTGCCACCAGATATCCCAGGACAGTTGCCGCTAGTGCGCCGACGAGCAAACCCGTCAGAATCTCAAACAGCGTCACCCCGGCATGCACAAACAAACTGCCATCAGACAGGGCACGCAGAAACCGTGCCCACACCTGAGCGGGGGAGGGCAGGATGAAGGAGGGTAGTCCGCCAAAACGGGCCACCGCCCACCAGGCCAGCAGCCCGGCAAGCAGGGATGCCAGTCCCAGCCAGTTGCGGTTGGAATCAGCGGTGTGGGAAAATGTCTGGTTATTCTTCATTATTTGTCATAGGTAGGGACGAATGCCTGTGCCTATAAGGGTAGCCATTCGCTCCTACAAAACGGAATAAAAATGCCTCGCAGAGAATTAACTGCGGGGCAGGGAGACAGGCTGCAGGCGTCGGTTCGAGCCGCTTGAGAAAAACCCCGAAAACGATATCGTTTTCGGGGCACCTAAGCAGACAAAACCGTACATGTCGGCCTGTCAATTACCTTCTTTTATCCGGACTTTAACCGTCGGCTCCGGAATTCATTTGCACCGGATCATGCTCAATCTTGTAGTAACGGTTTCAACCTTTTCGCGACTACGACAAGCTCGTGGGCTGTACCACCGATCGGGAATTTCACCCTGCCCCGAAGGTTTCTATTTGGATGTTTGTGTCCTAATTATAACGCAATCCCGCTACGGTGGAAAACGGATTGTAGCGAGATGCTTCTCTTCTTATGCAGGTACGATGCTCTCAACCGGGCAAACTGACAGGCATTGCGGTTCGTCGAAATGACCTTCGCACTCTACACAGGTGGCTGCATCAATAACATACAGAATGCCATCGCCTTCGGTGATAGATTCAGTTGGGCATTCGGGCAGACACGCTCCGCAAGCGATGCAATCTTCGTTGATCTTCATTGCCATGGGGAAATACTCCTTTGTGAAAATTTTTATAAAATTAATCCATCCCCTTGCACGTGTCAAATGACAAATGTCTTAGGTTTTGACGTTTTTGTAATCAAAGACGGATGGCCGTTAGAGCCATCCGTCTTTTGGTGGTTGTGGGAATTTCTCTAACTGAGTTGCGTTTTGATTTTCTCCGCAGTCTCCCCGTAGGTTGCCAGCTTCTCGCGCTCTTTGGCGACCACGGCTTCCGGCGCTTTCTTGGAGAAATCACTTGCGAGCAACTTCTCCAAACGCGCGATCTGCGACTCGGCTTCGGACAGTTCTTTCTCTAACCGCGCACGCTCCTGCTCTAAATTCACCATACCAGCCAGTGGCAGATAAATCTCTACTGGACCAACGACCAGGGCAGCAGCGCCTTCGGGCTTCTGATTCAGGGATGCAGTGATCTCCACCTGTGATTCATCCAACCCCGCGAGTGGGGTCATGACTTTGGCTTGCTCATTGATCAAAGAAGTTTTTCCACCGCCTGCAAAGGTTGCCGCAATCCGCTTCGACGGGGCAACTCCCTTCTCTGCACGCAGGTTGCGGATCGAGCGCACAATCTCCTGAAGCAATTCGAATTCAGAGATCTTGTCCGCTTCCCAGCCTTCTGCCTCGCGCGCTTCCGGCCAACTAGCTACCATCAACACTTCCGGCCAATCCTCGGTCAAATCTGCCAGCGGGGAATCACTCAGGGCACGGCGCAGGTGCCCCCACAATTCCTCGGTCACGAAGGGTGTGAACGGGTGTAACAATCGCAGCGATATATCCAGTACACGCGCCAGAGTTTCAGCAGTTGTGTAAGCGCGCGCGCCGCCTTCACTCAACTGTCCCTTGGCGATCTCGAGATACCAATCCGCAAAGTCAGACCAGAAGAAATCGTAGATCTGCCGCCCAGCTTCGCCGTACTGGAAATTCTGGAATAAGCGCTCCACATCGCGGACAAGTCCCTGGAGTTTGGCCCAAATCCAACTATCGGCAAGCGTCCATTCGGCAGGGGCATCGGGTTTGTTATCAATCTGTCCGATAGCTGAGATCGTGAAACGCCCCGCGTTCCAGACCTTGTTGGCAAAGTTGCGATTAGCCTCTACTTTGCTGACCGCCAGATTCATGTCATGTCCCGGCGTGGACCCCACCAACAACGTGAAGCGCAGCGCGTCCGTGCCCAACTCGTCCATGACCTGCAGTGGGTCGATCACGTTGCCATATGTTTTGGACATTTTCCGTCCGTCACCATCACGGATCAGGCCGTGCAGGTACACTGTATGGAAAGGCGCCTGCTCGGTGAACTCCAGCCCGTCCATGATCATGCGCGCTACCCAGAAAAACAGAATGTCGTAGCCGGTCTCCATGTAGGAGGTCGGGTAGAAGTATTTGTAATCGGGCGTCTCTTCCGGCCAGCCCAGAGTCGAGAATGGCCACAGTCCAGACGAGAACCAGGTATCCAGCACGTCCGGGTCCTGTTCGATGTTCGTCGAACCGCAGTGAGCGCAT
Source organism: Anaerolineales bacterium (assembly GCA_049687655.1). Lineage (GTDB taxonomy): Bacteria > Chloroflexota > Anaerolineae > Anaerolineales > Villigracilaceae > JAABUE01. The sequence goes on from JBAVJG010000180.1 coordinate 6,290, forward strand.
GCGGTTGGATCTTCGCGCGCCACGGTTTGCTCGTTGCAGTCCGCGCAGTACCAGACCGGGATGCGATGCCCCCACCATAGCTGGCGGCTGATGCACCAATCCTTGATGTTTTCCAACCAGTTGTAATAAACCTTCTCGAAGCGTTCCGGCACGATGCGGATGTCGCCATTCTTGACCGCAGCCAGCGCTTTTTCGGCCAGCGGGGCAATCTCTACGAACCACTGTGTGGAGACCATCGGTTCGACAATCTCTCCGCCGCGTTGCGAGCGCGGGATGGTGGTGGTGTAGGGTTCTTCCTTGATGACCAGACCTTCGGCGCGCATATCTTCCCACATGTTCTTACGGGCCTCGAATCGGTCCTGACCCTGGTACTTGCCACCGTTTTCATTCACCTTCGCCGCTGTATCCAGCATCGAGATGACCGGCAGGTTGTGGCGCTCGGCAATCTCGTAGTCGTTCGGATCGTGACCGGGCGTGATCTTCAACGCGCCCGTGCCGAACTCCCGGCTGACGTAATCATCCGCAATGACAGGAATCTCACGATCAAGAATCGGCACGATGACGGTCTTTCCAACGAACTTCTGGTAGCGCTCATCTTCGGGATGCACTGCCACGGCCGTATCGCCCAGGATCGTTTCCGGGCGGATGGTGGCCACGGGGATGTATTCATTCGAGTCCTTGAGCATATATTTGAAATAGTACAGTGTGGCCTGTTCTTCGCTGTATTCCACTTCCAGGTCGGAGACGGCTGTCTTCAGCCCCGGCGACCAGTTGATGAGACGGGGTCCGCGGTAGATGAGTCCCTTTTCATAGAGTTGGACAAATGCCTCTCGGACTGCCCGAGACAGGCCTTCATCCAGAGTGAAGCGCTCACGGTCCCAATCACAGGAAGCGCCCAGGCGGCGGATCTGGTTCTGGATCATGCCGCCGTACTTGTGCTTCCATTCCCATGTGCGCCGTTCGAACTCCTCCCGTCCGATCTCTTCACGGGAAGTGCCTTCGTTGCGCAGCATCTTCTCGACCTGCAACTGCGTAGCGATACCAGCGTGGTCACTGCCGGGCACCCACAGCGTAGAGTAGCCCTTCATGCGGTGGTAGCGGATCATCAGGTCTTCCATGCTGACGAACATGGCATGGCCGAGATGCAGCTCGCCGGTCACGTTGGGCGGCGGAATGGAAATCACGAACGGCTCGACGTTCGGGTCGAAATCCGGCTCGTTGGGGTCGTTCCACGGCTTGAAGTATCCACCCGCTTCCCACATCTCATAGATGCGCGATTCGGTGGCTTTGAAGTCATAGGCTTTGGGTAGTTCGTACTTACTCATTTTGTCTCCTCGGCAATAAATCTTTCCGAATTCTTTTCGGGTCAGGCAGGCTGCATCCCTACCCAATCAAATTTGATTTTTTCACGTGTTTCCAAAATTTGTCCTTATCGCCCGGGCATTCCAAAGAGCCACCGGGCATTTAACAATGACCTGTTCAAACATCGCCAGTGCAGCCAAATATTGAGATTGGATAATTTTATGTGTATCCATTCCTCCTCCTATCGCTATTCTCTAAAAATGAATTCAACTGCTTGCGAAAAAGATTTCTCGAAATCAGCGGGGAATTCGTGCCCTAAATCAGCATGGACTTCCTCTTTGATAGCAATGTTGTTCGTTCTAAGCACTGACTGAATTTCTATAGCTCGTTCCAGTGTATGATCCTTTTTACCGGTAATAAAGTAGCCACGTACCTGTCTCTGGGACTGTGCCCGGGAGGCAAG
>JBAVJG010000181.1:0-3864 GCA_049687655.1 Anaerolineales bacterium
TTTTTGGGTTTGAGGTGCCTCTTGTACAACTCGTTGTCTTGGGCGCAGCAATTGTACTGATGCTTATATTATGGCTCTTTGTCGAGCGCACAAAAATGGGCAAGGCCATGCGCGCCGTCTCGGAAGATAAAGATACTGCCCGCCTGATGGGGATTGACATAGACAAAGTTATCGTAACCACTTTTGCGATTGGCGGTGCACTGGCTGGCGCAGCCGGCGTGTTCAACGGACTCTTTCGCCCTCAGGGTGTGTTCTTTTTCATGGGATTTTTCCCTGGCCTGAAAGCCTTTACTGCCGCAGTAATGGGTGGTATTGGTAACTTACCAGGGGCTATGATCGGTGGTCTGCTGCTGGGTGTGATCGAAGCGCTCTTCCCGAACTTGATTTTGGAAGGGTTGGGTATCCCTTCGGCAAACCAATTGCGCGATGCCTTTGCCTTCACCATGTTGGTGCTTATCCTGATCTTCCGGCCACAGGGCATCTTCGGTGAGAAGCTGGCAGAAAAGAAAGCCTGAGGTACAGACATGAAATTGAATTGGCGGACCATTGCACAGAATGGCTTATTGGGGGGCATCGTTGCTTTTTACCTTAGCGCCATCGGACTTGCTGAAACATTTTCGGAGCGCTATCTAATCGGAACGTTCATCTCTACCGGCCAATTGTTTGTTACAGTAGGTGGGATCATGGCCGGCATCCTTACTGCCAGAGCCCTTAAAGAACAAGAAAAGAATCGCAACGCATATGTTAGTAGCCTGCTCTCCGGAGCAATATCCAGCCTGCCTATAGTAGTCCTTATCTTCTTGATCCAGGTTTTGGTAATTAGACAAATCGATCAGGAAGTTGTTTTTCGCTGGCGGGACATGTTCGTCAATTTCTCGCCAGCGTTGGTGGAAATGTTGACATTTGGCCAGGGTTTAGCAGTGGGTATCCCTTTGCTTATCCTTGCTTCTGCAATATTGGCAGGGATTGGCGCAGCGTTGGTATTGCTGCCTGGCCGTCGGAGGGTGGCCCTGCTCAATGCTTTCATTTGGACGCTTGTGATTGGGTTGTTATCTGAAAATGTGACCCAAATCCTCAATCAGTTTGGTGCCAAGGTTATTATTCGCTTCTTGTTCCAGGCGAGATCCCTAAATCCTCTGGCGGCGGTCTTGATATTTGCGGGCACCTTTGCGGTTGCATATTTCGGAGTCCACAAAATAGCCCAAAATCGCTGGGCTAAAATGCCCTCCAGCCAACAAAAACGCGGTCGCCAGATTGGCATAGTGCTGGGTATTCTCCTGTTGCTCTTCCTACCCTGGATAGTTGGTCAATTCTTGAGCCAGGCGCTCTTCAATGTTGGCCTCTTTGTTATGATGGGTCTGGGGTTGAATATTGTTGTTGGCTATGCCGGGTTGCTTGATCTGGGCTATGTTGCCTTCTTTGCCATCGGTGCCTACACCATGGGCATTTTCACATCTACAGGCGAACTTGGAATCAGTGATCTGAATTTCTGGGCAACCTTGCCAATCGCGGTACTGATAGGCCTGTTTATGGGTGTAATTTTGGGCTTCCCGGTTTTGCGCTTGCGCGGCGATTATCTGGCGATTGTAACCCTGGGTTTTGGTGAGATCATTCGTATTTTGGCCACTTCAGACTGGCTGGCTCCCTGGGAGGGAGGTCCTCAGGGTGTCCTGCACATTCCTAACCCCAGTTTTTTCGGGAATCTATTGGAAAAACCTGAAGAAATGTATTACTTGGTTATTGCAGGCTCGCTTTTGATCTCATTTATTACCATACGCTTGAAGGATTCTCGCCTGGGGCGCCAGTGGATGGCGATGCGCGAGGATGAAGATGTCGCGGAAGCCATGGGGATCAATCTGGTGCAGACCAAACTGTTGGCATTTTCCGTTGGCGCAGGTTTTTCTGCGATGGCCGGAGCTGTCTTTGCAGGTCGACTGGGCAATGTCTTCCCACAAAGCTTAGGATTGATTATCTCTATCAACGCACTGTCGGTGATCATCGTGGGTGGTCTGGGCAGTATCCCTGGTGTGATTGTGGGCTCCCTCATTCTGGTAGGCTTGCCGGAATTGTTGCGTGAGTTTACAGAATATCGTTTCTTGATGTACGGTATTCTGCTCATCATCATGATGCTGTTCAGACCGGAAGGCTTTTTGCCTGATGTAACGCATAAACGCGAGTTACGTGGTGATGAAGACGACCTTGCCGAAGAAGATCTTGCAACAGCGGAAGCTTAGGAGATAAAAATGACAATCGTCCTAAAGGCAGATAGTGTTACGAAACGCTTCGGCGGCCTGATCGCGGTCAACAGTTTTTCTTTTGAGCTTAAAGATGGCGCGATCGATAGTATCATCGGTCCGAATGGAGCTGGCAAAACCACCCTGTTCAACTGTATCACCGGATTCTATAAACCCGATGAAGGGGATATTAATTTCGATGGGCACCACCTCCAGGGCCTAACCCCAGACCGAGTGACTCAGTTCGGAATTGCGCGCACCTACCAGAATATTCGTTTATTCTCAAACATGACGACAATTGAGAATATTCTAGTTGGGCGGCACCCTCTTTTTAAAACCTTCTGGCTTGAAGCCATCATTAAAAATAAGAGAGTTCAAGCTGAAGAAGCAGCAGCTCTTGAGGAAGCGCGTCGCTTGCTGCATTACGTTGGCCTGAAAGGCCTGGGTGACCAACTGGCAAGAAATCTCCCCTATGGCGCGCAACGTCGCTTGGAAATTGCGCGCGCTCTTGCCAGCAAGCCGAAAGTGCTCTTGCTTGACGAACCGACTGCAGGGATGAACCCCAACGAATCAGCGGAGATGGTGGATTTCGTCCGGGACTTACGCGATGAAACCGGCATATCTATTCTTATGATTGAGCATGACATGCGGGTTGTGATGGGAATCAGCGAGCATATTTCGGTGATGGATTTCGGCGAGAAGATTGCCGAAGGTTCGCCCAAAGAGATCCAACGCAATCCGCGCGTGATCGAAGCTTACCTCGGGCGTGGTGCTGCCGCCGGTTTTGAAACACAAGCTTCCGCATCTGCGAGCTAGTCAGGAGAGTATCCTATGGCACTCTTGGAAGTCAATGACATTCACGCCTACTATGACAAAATCCACGCTCTCAAAGGCATCTCCCTGACTGTTGAAGAGGGCGAAATAGTATCCTTGATTGGCGCGAATGGCGCAGGTAAGACAACCACTCTGCGCACCATCAGCGGTCTGATTAAACCTCGCCAGGGTAACATTGTTTTAGAGGGCGAAGATACTGCCAGGTATGCTGCCCATGATCTGGTTTTCAAAGGTATCGCTATGGTTCCGGAGGGGCGTGGTATTTTTGGGAAAATGTCCGTACGAGAAAACTTGGAGATGGGCGCTTACAGCCGCGACGATAAAAACGGTATCCAAAAGGACCTGGAATGGGTATTTGAGATTCTCCCGCGACTGAAAGAACGCGAGAAACAGGTTGCAGGGACGCTCTCCGGTGGCGAGCAGCAAATGCTGGCAACAGCGCGTGCCCTGATGGCCAAACCGCGTATCTTGCTTATGGACGAACCTTCCATGGGTCTTGCTCCCATATTGGTTGAAGCCATCTTTGATACCATTGAAAGAGTGAACAAAGAAGGCACAACTATTCTGCTGGTAGAGCAGAACGCGACCATGGCGCTCTCGATTGCCAACCGCGGGTATGTATTGCAGACCGGTGAAATTGTTGTTAACGATACTGCCGCCAATCTGAAGAAGAATGAGATGGTGCAAAAGGCGTACCTGGGTATCGAATAATTACAAAATGCCAGATTCAAAGCGCAGAGGTACAATAATGACCTCTGCGCTTTTGTGTACCTGCCCTTGTTATTTGCATCTTTAG
>JBAVJG010000182.1:0-3867 GCA_049687655.1 Anaerolineales bacterium
TTTTTGGGTTTGAGGTGCCTCTTGTACAACTCGTTGTCTTGGGCGCAGCAATTGTACTGATGCTTATATTATGGCTCTTTGTCGAGCGCACAAAAATGGGCAAGGCCATGCGCGCCGTCTCGGAAGACAAAGATGTTGCCCGCCTGATGGGGATTGACATTGACAGAGTTATCGTAACCACTTTTGCGATTGGGGGCGCTTTGGCCGGTGCAGCCGGTGTGTTCAATGGACTCTTCCGCCCTCAAGGTGTGTATTTCTTTATGGGTTTTTTCCCGGGCCTGAAAGCCTTTACGGCAGCTGTATTAGGTGGCATCGGCAATTTGCCGGGTGCTATGCTTGGCGGTCTGATGCTGGGGGTGATCGAATCGCTCTTCCCGAACTTGATCTTGGAAGGCTTGGGAATCCCCTCGGCAAACCAGTTGCGCGATGCATTTGCCTTCACCATGCTGGTGCTCATCCTGATCTTCCGGCCGCAAGGCATCTTCGGTGAGAAGCTGGCAGAAAAGAAAGCGTGAGAGGGTACATACATGAAATTGAATTGGCGTACCATTGTCAAGAATGGCTTGTTAGGTGGGGGCGTTGCCTTTTACCTTAGCGCAATCGGGCTTGCTGAAACTTTTTCGGTTCGCCTTCTAATCGGGACGTTCATCTCTACGGGGCAATTGTTCACCACAGTAGGCGCGATTATGGCTGGCGTCCTTACTGCCAGGGCTCTAAAAGAACAGGAGAAGAATCTTAACGGATATGTTAGCAGCCTGCTCTCTGGTGCAATCTCCAGCCTGCCTCTAATATTCCTCATCTTTTTGATCCAAGTATTAGTTATTCCGCAAATTAACCAGGAAGTCGTTTTTAGTTGGCGTAATATGTTTGTTAACTTTTCACCTGTCTTGGTGGATTTGTTGACCTTCGGTCAGGGATTGGCAGTAGGTATTTCTTTGCTTGTTCTTGCTTCCACAATATTGGCAGGGATTGGTGCAGCGCTGGTGTTGCTACCTGACCGGTGGCGTGTGGCTTTGCTCAATGGTTTTGTTTGGACGCTTGCGATTGGGCTGTTTTCTGAAAATGTAACCCAAATCCTCAACCAGTTTGGTGGTAAAGTTATTATTCGCTTCTTATTCCAGGCGAGGTCACTGAACCCTCTGGCAGCGATCTTAATATTTGCAGGCGCATTTGCTGCAGCATATTTTAGGGTTCACACTTCAGTCCAAAACCGCTGGGCTCAAATGCCCACCAGCCAGCAAAAACGTGGTCGAACGATTGGTATTGTAGCGGGTATTCTCCTGCTGCTTGTGTTGCCCTGGTTGGTAGGGCAATTTCTCAGTCAGGCGCTCTTCCTGGTTGGTTTGTATGTCATGATGGGTCTGGGCTTGAACATCGTTGTTGGCTATGCCGGGCTGCTTGATCTCGGGTATGTTGCCTTCTTCGCTATTGGTGCTTATGTAATGGGCCTTTTTACTTCTACAGGTCCGCTTGGAATCAGTGGTTTGAATTTCTGGGCAACTTTGCCCATAGCAATACTTATCGGTCTTATTATGGGTGTAATCTTGGGATTCCCGGTATTGCGTATGCGCGGCGATTATCTGGCAATTGTTACCCTGGGTTTTGGTGAGATCATTCGGATCGTGGCTACATCCGACTGGCTGGCTCCATTTGAAGGGGGGCCACAAGGTATCCTGCATATTCCAAACCCCAGTTTTTTTGGGAACCTAATGGAAAAGCCGCAAGAAATGTATTATCTTGTTATCGCGGGTTCACTTTTAATTGCATTTGTCACCATACGCTTGAAAGATTCTCGCCTGGGACGCCAGTGGATGGCGATGCGGGAAGACGAGGATGTCGCGGAAGCCATGGGGATAAACCTTGTGCAGACAAAATTGTTGGCCTTCTCCGTTGGCGCGGGTTTTTCTGCCATGGCTGGTGCAATTTTTGCAGCCCGTCTTGGGAATATCTTTCCTCATAGTTTCAATTTGATTGTCTCTATCAATGCCTTATCTTTAATCATCGTTGGTGGATTGGGGAGTATTCCCGGTGTGATTGTGGGTTCCCTCATTCTGGTAGGCATGCCGGAATTGTTGCGCGAGTTTACAGAGTATCGTTTCTTGATGTACGGTTTCTTGCTCATCATCATGATGCTGTTCAGACCAGAAGGTTTCTTGCCTGAAGAAACGCGTAAACGCGAATTACGCCGTGGTGAAGATGATTCGACCGAGGAAGAACTTGCAACAGTGGAAGCTTAGGAGATAAAAATGACAATCATCCTAAAAGTAGATAGTGTCACCAAACGCTTTGGCGGTCTGGTAGCAGTCAACAGCTTTTCATTCGAACTCAAGGAAGGCGCGATTGATAGCATCATTGGTCCGAACGGAGCTGGCAAAACCACCCTGTTCAACTGTATCACTGGATTTTACAAACCCGATGAAGGGGATATTAATTTCGATGGACATCACCTCCAGGGCCTTACCCCGGATCGGGTGACCCAGTTCGGTATAGCGCGTACTTACCAGAATATTCGCTTGTTTTCAAACATGACGGCAATTGAGAATATTCTAGTTGGACAGCACCCTCATTTCAAAACTTTCTGGCTTGAAGCCATTATTAAAAATAAAAGAGTTCAAGATGAAGAAGCAGCAGCTCTTGAGGAAGCGCGTCGCTTGCTGCATTACGTTGGTCTGAAAGGCCTGGGTGACCAACTGGCTAGAAATCTCCCCTATGGCGCGCAACGACGCTTGGAAATTGCACGTGCTCTCGCCAGCAAGCCGAAAGTGCTCTTGCTTGACGAACCGACTGCGGGGATGAACCCCAACGAATCGGCGGAGATGGTAAATTTTGTCCGGGATTTACGAGATGAGACCGGCATATCTATTCTTATGATTGAGCATGACATGCGCGTTGTGATGGGAATCAGCGAGAACATTTCGGTGATGGATTTCGGCCAAAAGATTGCCGAGGGTTCGCCAAAAGAGATTCAGCACAACCCACGCGTGATCGAGGCTTACCTCGGACGTGGTGCTGCCGCTGGTTTTGAAACACAAGCTTCCGCATCTGCGGGATAATCAGGAGAGTATCCTATGGCACTCTTGGAAGTCAATGACATTCACAACTACTACGACAAAATCCACGCTCTCAAAGGCATCTCTCTGACCGTTGAAGAGGGTGAAATAGTAACCTTGATCGGCGCGAATGGGGCAGGTAAGACAACCACCCTACGCGCCATCAGCGGTCTGATTAAACCTCGCCAGGGTAATATCGTTTTAGAGGGCGAAGATATTGCCGAGTATGCTGCACATGATCTGGTTTTCAAAGGCATCGCTATGGTTCCGGAGGGGCGCGGTATTTTCGGGAAAATGTCTGTGCGCGAGAACCTGGAAATGGGCGCTTACAGCCGCAATGATAAAGAGGGGATCCAAAAAGACCTGGAATGGGTTTTTGAGATTCTCCCGCGCTTGAAGGAGCGCGAAAAGCAAGTAGCGGGGACACTCTCCGGTGGCGAGCAGCAAATGCTGGCAACAGCACGCGCACTGATGGCCAAACCGCGTATCCTGCTTATGGACGAACCATCCATGGGCCTTGCTCCCGTTTTGGTTGAAGCCATCTTTGATACCATTGAAAGAGTGAACAAAGAAGGCACAACCATTCTTCTGGTAGAGCAGAACGCGACCATGGCGCTTTCCATTGCTAATCGTGGTTATGTCTTGCAAACTGGTGAAATTGTGGTGAGTGATACAGCGGCCAACTTACGGAAAAATGAAATGGTGCAAAAGGCATATTTGGGTATCGAATAATTACAAAATGCCAGATTCAAAGCGCAGAGGTACAATAATGACCTCTGCGCTTTTGTGTACCTGCCCTTGTTATTTGCATCTTTAG
>JBAVJG010000183.1:0-15434 GCA_049687655.1 Anaerolineales bacterium
GGCGGAAGCGTTCGAGCAGATGGCATATCCCTTTTTAGCGAGAGCAGGCTCAAGATCCCGGGCGTGATGCGAGGGCAGCGCCGAGAAGACCAGTCGCGCATCGAAGTCCGAGTCTGATTGGACGACCCTCATCTCGCGCACATATTCCGGGATGGAACCGGACAGCATCCACCTGCAAATCTCCGCATACTTTTTGCCAACCGAACGTTCAGAGCCGGTCAGCGCAGTGACTTCGAACCAGGGATGGTTTTCCAGCAGTTGCACGAAACGCTGACCCACTGCGCCGGTCGCACCCAGGATGGCTACTTTTGTTTTTGACATGGTTTCCTCCAATCTGGTGGTTGAGTAGCCCCGAGTGATCCTCGAGGGGCGTATCGAAACCATAATTTGAAATTCAATAATAATTTAGCATTTGTTGGTTTCGATACAGCGGACGAACACCGCCTACTCAACCAACAGTGAAAACTTAACTTATTAACCTGTGAATCGCGCGGATAGCCGTATCTGTCTCCGGCGCATCCACCACCAGGCTGATACTGCACTCCGACGAACCCTGTGCGATGGCGATCACATTCACGCTTTCGGAACCAACCGCACTGAAGACCTTCCCGGCGATACCCGGTGTGGAACGCATCCCTGCACCAACTACTGTCACAATGGCGCAATCGTCCGAGGCGCTGATACTGTCGATATCACGCCGGTTTATTTCCTGCCGAAATTCTTCATCCAGTGCATTTATCACAACCTGCCGTACAGCATACGGGACTACAAAGCAAATACTCTGTTCCGAGGATGCCTGTGAGATCATCACGATGCTGGTTCTGCTGCGCGCGACGGCGGTGAACATACGCGCTGCGATGCCGGGCACGCCCAGCATACCGCGCCCCTCTACCGTGATCAGGCACTGTCCGCGGATGGCTGTCACCGCGCGGATATTGCCCTTCTGCCCGTTGCCGTCCTCGATGATACGCGTGCTGGCCGACTCTGGCGCGAATGTGTTCTTGACCCACAGCGTGATGCCATGCTCTAGCGCCGGGCGGATGGTCTTGGGATGCAGTACCTTCGCTCCGTAATAAGCCAGTTCGGATATTTCCTTGTAAGTGACTTCCGGCAGGGTGAGTGCGTACGGTTCGATGCGCGGGTCGGTGGACATCACGCCTGAGACGTCGGTCCAGATCCAGATTTCTTGCGCTTCTAATACGACCCCGAAAATTGCTCCCGAAAAATCACTGCCTCCACGCCCCAGTGTAGTGACCGCGCCCTCCCGGTTGGCGCCGATGAACCCCGTGATGACCGGGACCTGTCCTGCCTCGAATAGTGGCTTGATGAGCTGCTCTGCCCGTTGACGTGTAGTCTCCATATCGGGTGATGCAAACTGGTAGACATCATCGGTCACAAGCACTTCTCGCGTGTCTACTGCACGGGACGGAATGCCAGCCTCGTCCAGTGCAGCAGCGACCAGTGGCGCGCTCATTCGTTCACCCAGTGATGCGATTGCGTCCAGCGCACGGGGGGAAGCTTCTCCCAGAACGCAGATGGCATGGCACAGGGAGACAAACTCTTTCAGCAGCGTTTCTATGGCTTCGCGCGTTTGGGTTGCATTGGAGGCTAGCTGTTCTAAAACATTGGAATGCTTTTCGCTCAACTCTCTGGCAACCTTTCCTGCCACGCGGTCATTACCCGCCGCTGCGCTTTTAGCGCCATTTAGCAGCTTGTCTGTCACGCCGCTCATGGCTGAGACGATGATGGCTACGTTTTGCCACTCAGATTTAGTATTACGCGTAATCTGGATAACTTGCCGGATTGCTTTAACACTTCCAAGAGATGTACCCCCAAATTTCATAACGAGTGTATTTTTCATAAACTGCTCCCTGTGGAGCGCAAAATCTCCCGATTTTGCACCGAAGTCGGGAGACTTCGGACTCCTTGAAGTGATAAAATCAAAACACGGAGCAACGCTCCGTGTTTTGTGAGTAGATATGTGGTGAGATATTCGTCTACCAACGACACGAAGCAAAGGCTCTTCGAAGAAGAGTCATGGTCATCGTAGTGGTAGTAGACGTTATCTTGTACATGATTGGTTGTGAGCCACCGGTGGGATTTGAACCCACGACCTGGCGCTTACGAAGCGTCTGCTCTGCCAGCTGAGCTACGGTGGCTTGCAGCAAGCTCTCTGAGCCTTGGTATTGCGGCGGGATTATAAAGGATTATAGGTAAACCCGCAAGTTTTTACAGGTACGCGGCGTCTATATTGGTGGAAAGGTTATTAATGCTACATATTGCCATGCTTTCTTACCATACCTGTCCACTTGCAATCCTGGGCGGCAAGGACACGGGTGGAATGAACGTCTACGTGCGGGAACTCACGCGTCAGTTGGGGCGCAAGGGCGTCCACGTGGATGTGTTCACGCGCTCCCAGGATGAGCACGTTCCTCATGTCGTACACGAATTGGGATATGGCAACCGCGTCGTCCACGTGCCGGCAGGCCCCGAGGTCCCGGTAGCGAAGCGCGAGATGGCCGATTATATCCCCCAGTTTGTAGAGGGGATCAAGCAGTTTGCGGCGGAAAAAGACTTACAGTATGACTTGATCCACAGCCATTATTGGATGTCTGGTCTGGCGGCAGAAGCCCTGAGCGATGCCTGGGGGAATGTCCCGATCGTTCACATGTTCCACACGCTGGGTGAGATGAAGAACCGTATCGCTCAATCGGATGAAGAGCGTGAAGGTTCATATCGTGTGGATGGTGAGAAGCAGGTTATCGCGCGTGTTGACCGGATTGTCGCTTCCACGCTGGCCGAACAGACCCAACTCCAGTATTTGTATAAGGCCAGCAAGAGCAAAATCAGCATTATCCCCCCGGGTGTGGATACCGGCCACTTTTATCCGATTCCCATGGACGAAGCCCGTGAGTATATCGGTGCTGATCCCGACAACAAACTCATTTTATTCGTTGGGCGCATCGAGCCGCTCAAAGGGTTGGAAACCCTTATCAGAGCTATCTCCTGGCACCGCACGTTTAACCCCGGGCAGGTCACATTGGCGATCATAGGTGGTGAGCCGGATGCCAGCCCGCAGGAGATGTCCGCAGAGATGACGCGTATCCAGCAATTGTGTGACGACTTGTGCATGGGACGCATGGTTGTATTCCTGGGCAAGCGCGCGCAGGATACGTTGCCCTACTATTACTCTGCAGCTGATGTTCTGGTGATGCCCTCGCATTACGAGTCGTTTGGGATGGTGGCCCTGGAAGCCATGGCCTGCGGCACCCCCGTCATCGCTTCGCAGGTGGGTGGGCTGGCTTTTCTGATACAGGATGGGGAAACCGGTTACCTTATCCCCGACCAGGACCCCAAAGCGTTGTGCGAAAAATTGATGATTCTACTGAGCGACCCGCATCAACGTCAGACAATGGGCCTGCGCGCCGCTGAATATGCAAAAGACTATGCCTGGGCAAACGTCGCTGCCCAGATCATGGATGTGTATAAAAGTCTTGTTGAAGGGAAGACAGGGGTACTCGTTTAACATAGCAGGGGCGGGGTTACCCCGCCCCGAAAAGAATCATTCTTTCATTTTCACGTAAAACAAAGTCGAACCATTGATTTCCTGCGTACGCATTTCGAAGGCATCTTTCATGTTGCCCACCAGACGTGAAAGTTGCTTTTGTCCGTATGTACGTGGATCAAATCCAGGATCGAGTTGATACAGGTTGCTGCCCATCACGTCCAGGCGGGCCCAACCGTCTTCCTGTACGGCCATGTCGAAGGCCTGTTCCAAGATCGGCATCGGATCTGTGTCTGAGTCAGTTTCCTGTTTCGATTTGCTTTTTGTTGTTGTTTTTTTGGTGCCTCGTGTTTTTGTAGTTTTCTTATTTCTATCTACCAGATTTTTTCTATCTACCAGATTTTCGGTGTAAACAAATACGTCGCAGGCGTTGACAAAAGGTTTGGGGGTTTTCTTTTCGCCAAGGCCCATCACGAAGATACCGGTCTCACGGATTCGGGTAGCAAGACGCGTATAGTCGCTGTCGCTGGAAACCAGGCAGAAACCATCCACAGCGCCGGAGTGCATGATGTCCATTGCATCGATGATCATAGCGCTATCGGTGGCATTTTTCCCGATAGTATAGCGAAATTGCTGGATGGGTTGGAAGGCGTGGAAATTAAGCGTATCTTTCCACGAATTCATGTGGGTTGTCGTCCAGTCGCCATAGATGCGGCGCACAGTGATCTGTCCGTATTTGGCGGCCTCTACCAGCATCTTGCCGAGCAGGGAAGCCTGGGCATTGTCACCGTCGATCAGCATGGCGAGCTTGTGTCGGGGTAAAGAGGATAATTGTTCGTCAGTCATGTCCTCATTATACATCCCTTTTTCTTTACACAATCTTCATATTCTCTTTCACGGAAATTTATTCCATGGGGATAAACTGGTATAAGTTACAGGTAAAATATTGACAGGTGAAACGTATGTCAAATGCAAAGATTTTGGTTATCGACGACGAGCCCAGCATCGTCAATCTGGTGACAGCTTACTTGAAACCGGAGGGCTACGAGCTCTATACGGCTTCGGACGGTGAAGCCGGGCTGAAAGCAGCACGCGCATTCAAGCCGGATTTGATCGTCCTGGATGTGATGCTGCCTGGTATGGACGGCATTGAGCTGTTAACACGTTTGCGGCGCGAATCGGACGTGTATGTCATAATGCTGACAGCCCGCACCGAAGAGACCGACAAGATCGTAGGACTTACGGTGGGCGCGGACGATTACGTTACCAAACCGTTTAGTCCGCGCGAATTGACGGCGCGTGTCAAGGCGGCCTTAAGACGCATCCAGTCGGGAGCAGGTAGGGGGGCAGACGGAGGCGTGCTTAATTTCCGTCATGTGCGTATAGACATTGGGGGACGGCAGGTCTCAGTTGATGATAATACCATCGAGTTGACGGCTATCGAGTTCGATCTGCTGCGCGCGTTGGCTGAAAATCGTGGCCGCGTGCTGACCCGTGAGCAATTGTTAGATAAGGTCTGGGGTGGGGAGTACTACGGCGAGATGCGTGTGGTGGATGTGCATCTCGGACACGTCCGTCAGAAGCTGGGCGATCCCGAACTAATTGCCACGGTGCGGGGCGTGGGTTACCGCTTTCAGGATGAAACCTTATGATGAAAACCATCCGAACCCACCTGGGGGTCAAGCTTTTCTTATCGTACCTCGCAGTGGTCCTGGTCGGTGTCAGCGTTTTGGCGCTGACCGTCCCGGCGGTGATTCCCCAGGCATTCAACCGCCATCTTGGCAGCATGGGGATAACCGAAGGCATGGGAATGATGGGCTCGGGTCAGAGCCAGGGTCAAGGTCAGGGTTTCGGCTTTGGAGGCGGGCAGAGTTCCGCTATGATGGCAGAGCTTTTCACAGCATTTCGCGCTGGCGTTTTTGAGGCGTTGGCCTGGGCTGCGGTGGCTGCTGTGCTTGTGGCGGTTTTGATCAGTCTTTTGTTCAGCCGCAGGATTTTGCATCCTTTGCGGGGCATGATGCTGGTCAGTCAGCGCATTGCCGACGGACATTACGATGAGCGCGTCGCGGCCGAGGGCGATGATGAGTTGGGACAACTGGCCACGCGCTTTAATCAAATGGCGGAAAAATTGGAGCAGGTGGAATCCATGCGCCGTCAATTGATCGGCGATGTCAGCCACGAACTGCGCACTCCGTTGACCGCCATCAAGGGCTCCATGGAAGGCTTGATGGATGGGGTACTGCCCCACACAGACGAGACGTATAAGCAGATCTATCAAGAGGCCGACCGGTTGAACCGTCTGGTGGACGACTTGCAGGAACTCAGCCGCGTGGAAGCTGGCGCTTACGATCTGGACTTGCGACCGACACGGATAACTCCGCTGGTGGAGACACTCGCCAAACGCTTCCGACAGCAATTTGAAGCAAAGCGTGTCAGACTCGACCTGAACTTGTCAGCCGATCTGCCGCCGGTCCTAGCCGACGAGCATCGCATCCTGCAGGTGCTGACCAACCTGACCGCCAACGCCTTGCAGTACACGCCTGAAGACGGGAGGGTTACTATCAGCGCTGTGCGCAAAAATGGGACTGTGCGATTCGAAGTCCGTGATACGGGAGCCGGCATCGCGCCAGTACACCTGTCGCATCTCTTCGACCGCTTCTACCGGGTGGACAAGTCCCGCTCACGCGCGGCGGGTGGCGGCAGCGGTATCGGCCTGACGATTGCCAAACACTTAGTTGAAGCCCACGGGGGGGAGATTCTTGTCGAGAGCGATGGGGTTGGAGAAGGAAGTGCGTTTTCCTTTACGCTGCAGGTAGTCTAACAATTGCTAGCAGTTTTATTCACTACAAAAGGTTATGCCAATGTATTTAGATACAGCGCAACAACCAGCCCGCTGGTTGTTGCGATTCCAGCCCAATAACTGTCTTTTTTGAAGGCTTTGCAGTTGTTTTTGTTAACCTTTTGCGAACTGCGTAAGTCCTGACGAAATTACTTCGAGATGAATTAATGGGGCGGATGAATCGACAAGGCAATAAGTCTCTTTTGTGATTTCGTTTCCTCAATCCCAAACCAGACTCGACAATCCCCAAATTCGTAGCACAGACTAATTTTTCTGTCCCAACCCAATTTTGCTTTTTGGGCATTCTCATCTGCCAACGGTGGCGAAACAATTTCAATATCTATAGGCCGGCCCATGCTAGATACGCGCTTTGCATACTCTTGTCTGGCTGATGCAACACGAAATGAAAGAGTGAGTATCGTGTTTTCGTTACCAGGAATTAGCTCTGCGTACTCGAAAGGTTCTTGAAGCGAATCCGATCGAAAGCGGCCTGAAGTGCTGCGGTCGAATTTGCATTCCAGAATTCTTGCACAAGATTCGACTGTGAATTCATCCAGTTCTGCCAGCTTTGTAATGATTGCGATGATGCCATACCATGTCATTGGCGTTCGATCCCAAAACGATCGCAGAGCTTTTCCACAATGCGCCCGGTCAGGCACGGGGCAACGTTGTGGGCAAAATATGAGCCTCCAATATTAAATAAATTCTCAGACCACATAGTGCTCATGGGGATACTCAGCAAAATACCTGTCTCTTCTATCCACAAGAACAGTGACGATTCTCGAGTTCTTATCCATTTTCTTCGCCAGCTTGATAGCCGCATACACATTCGCTCCAGATGACATTCCGCAAAAAAGCCCTTCTTCTTGGCATAATCTGTCCGCCATGTTTTTGGCATCTTCATTTTTGACCACGAATTCGTGATCCAACAAATTCTTTTCCAGAATATCCTCGATCAGAAATCTTTGATTTGGCACCTCAAACCTCTCCAGAGCCTGATGCACCGCGCGTATCCGAACCCATTCAAGCCGCGGATCGTCCGTTGGAACCACGCCCGCAACGGTCAGGTCTGGGATTTCCCTTTTCAGGAATTCGGCCACACCGAGCAGCGTGCCGCCCGTGCCGATGGAGGCTACCCAGGCGTCAACCCTGCCGTCCATCTGCTCTAAGATTTCGACACCTGTTCCTCCGCGATGGGCTTTGGTGTTTTCCGGGTTACAGAGCTGGTTGGCCCACCAAACCGTCGAGTCTTTTTCCTGGAGCTTGTGACACTGCGCCATTCTGACTGCAACAAAGGAGGCGGCTTTTTCGACAGCATCAAGTTTATCTGTATTGTCAATATGTTCTTTCAAATCGATGGGAGTTACAGTGCATCCAAACAAGCGTGCAATTCTGATCCTATCCGCAGGGTTGTACGAACTGGCAAGCTGAGCAGGCAGGAAGAGTTGAACTTTGTAGCCTTTCACCGCCCCGACAAATGCCAGCGCAGGACCCGTGTTGCCTGTCGATTGATCGACAATTGTTCCGCCCGGTATTAACTTCCCATCCTCTTCCGCGGCGTTGATCATTCCAAGTGCCATGCGATCCTTGATACTGCCTCCGGGATTCAAGAATTCACATTTGACGAAAACTTCAGCGTCAAGCCCTTGGGTAACTTTTCTCAATTTTAGTAATGGTGTATTTCCTATCTGGTTAAGGATATTCATTTCGCCACTTGCTTTATCACTTTATTGGTATGGGTGTCAACAATGTACCTGGGGCGGGAGCGAACAGACCGATATCTGTACAGGATTCCTGTCCAACGCGAGAAAGCAGATTTTCACCGTTTTTCACTTCTATTTGAATTGGTGTTTCCACCCTGTAGGTACTATCCGCAGTCAATTTGAGCGTCACCTGTTGACCATGATCCAGTTGAGGCACGCAGACCGTTTTGTCCGGGTGGACGCGGCCTTCGTCTATCGCACTCAATGTGGTACAGATATCAGTCAGGTCGGCGCCGGTATTATTCTTTAATGTAACGTAGGCGTTGGTCACCTCGCCCATGCCGTGCGTGATGTCTATGCTGGTGTTGCAGCCAAGCACTTCTACGATAATATTGGGGGGTAGGGAGGCCAGAGTAGCAGTATCGGTTGGGGTAGGCGTTTCCGTAAAAGCGGTCGCTGTTTCGGTAGGTGTGACAGGCGTGCCGGTTTCGGTTGGTGTTTCGGTAGGGACTGGGGGCGTGGATGTATCTGTGATCGTTACGATCACAGGCGTGGCCGTGAAAATGGACGGGGTGATCGTCGGCGGCGGGGCGGGAAACGTGGGCACGGTATAAGACCAACCGTCACAGGCTGTGAGTGAAAAAACCAGGAAAAATACAAGTGGGAGTAATTTCTTCATGCCGCATTCCTTATTGTAAGGTAATTGTAAGCTTTTTTTCTAATGCATTAACCAATTTGTACTTGTAATTTTTTGATTTTCCCGTAAAATATAGATGGTTCTGCTGTAGGGTGCCCCCCTCACCCTGCAGCAGGGCTATTTTTTTAAGGGGGAAAGTAAATAGATTACAACTCTCCACTATCTTCCAGGTTGTCCAACTCTTTCAAGTAATCAGCGTCATCATAGCGTGACAGTTGAAGGGCAGACGCATATGCCGGTAATTCTTCGTTGGTTACGTACTTAGCTAGCAGTTCACCCACCGCGCAAGCTGACATAATGCCATACCCCGAGACCGCGCCGATCACGTAAGCCCCCTCAACCGGGAGCGGCCCGACCAATGGAAGATTTTCACGCGTTTTAGTATAGTACCCGCCGTCCAGTTGTGGGCGCGGCATTCTGTCGAAATAGTCGGTCATACCAGGCAACATGGCAGCCAGTCCACGTAGCGCAATTTCGGGATAGCCATCATCAAGTTCCGGTGGCCAGATGGGTTCGGTCGCTTTTTCGCGATAATCCCATAACATCAGGATAGTCTGGCTTTCACCTGCTCCCTCTGGTCGTGTGTGGGCCCCCGCTGGGAAATTATCGGTCAACCATATGGTTTCAGGGTCTTCTGACAGGAATTCGCGTTCATCCTTTGACCAGGGCAGGCTTTGGGAGTCATTCCAGATCAGCAAGGGTGCGTCCCGGCCAACCACACTCAGGGTGTCGCGGATGGCGGCTTTGAGATGCAGCTCGGTCACAATGGGGATGTCAACATCGAGCATGTCCCCGACTTCCTTCAGATATGGTCCGGCAGCGTTGACAAAGATGGACGAATCGATGCGTTTCCCCGATTCCAGTTGGATACCAGTTACCCGGCCATTTTCCATATCCACGCCTGTTACCCGCGCGGACTCAAACCGAACCCCAGGCCTGCCTGTGTCCGAAAGAGTACGTGCTTTTTCGAGCAGGTACATTCCCAACTGCTGTGCGCTCAACCAGCCTGCCCGGCGTGCGTGCAGGGCAGCGACAGCTTTGTCTGTGATATAGGGAAAATGCTTTTGGATCAGGGATTGACCAAGCAATAAGTCAGCGCCATCCGGTTGGTCATGGAATCCCTCCAGTAGGGGAGATTGGTAGGCTGAGTCTTCATGATGGTGGATCCTCAATGGACCGGCACCCAGGCTCGAGATGCGTTCGGAGCGCTTTGTCAATTTCGGGATTTGGCCCTCATCCCCTGTCACGTACAGGTAACCACGTCGGTTCAGGTGGAAGACATTCCCACTTTCATCTGCCAATTCTTCCATCAGATCAATGGAACGGTTCATCAGTGTCAGCATGACCGGATCCGGCCACCAGTTTCGGTAGCATTCTGTGGAACGGTCGCTGGTGAAGGTTAGAGGCGGGTGCTCGTCAACCAGCAGGATATCTTTCACGCCCGCTTTGGCAAGAAAATAGGCGGCGCTAACTCCGGTGATCCCGGCTCCGCAAATGACCACATTGGCTCGATCTGACATAAAACTCCTGTGTATGGATCGATGGAAGGCTTCGCGCTTACGCTTGCGAGGAATATGTGACTGCAGTCTATGACCTCGCCACGCGAGAATTTTATGAATTGCGCCTATTATAGGGCAAGGTTGCTATAATCGGGGGCTATGGATATGACAACAATTTTTGTGGGGATGGTGGTCTTTTTGGCAGTGTTCACCCAGAGTCTTTCTGGGTTCGGATCGGCGTTGGTTTCCATGGCGTTGCTGCCTGCGATGATCGGCATCCGGGTAGCTACACCACTTGTGGCAGTGGTCGCATTGGTTCTTGAGATAGTATTGATTGTCCGCTATCGCCAGGCTCTGGATATGAAGTCTATTTGGCGAGTGATACTGGCTGCGCTGGTCGGAACGCCGCTGGGTGTGTACTTTCTGTCCAACGTGGATGAGAGAATTTCCCTGACACTTCTAGGAATTATTATTGCCGGATATGCTGTCTATGCTTTGCTGGGTCTGAAAATGCCGCGCCTGGATCAGCCGATTTGGGCCTATCTGGCTGGCCTGTTTGGCGGCTTGTTGGGTGGGGCCTATAACACATCCGGCCCGCCGGTAATCCTCTACGCGGATTGTCGGCGCTGGCCGCCGGATATGTTCAAGAGCAATTTGCAGGGCTACTTTGTTGTCAGCAGCGTGGCGGTGGTTGCCAGCCATACATTGAATGGCAATCTCACGCCCCAGGTCTGGCACATGTTCTGGTGGACAATCCCCTTTATTGCGATCGGCTTGATCGCCGGCCTGAGCCTGGATCGCTGGCTCGATCCGGTCTTATTTCGAAGAGTGGTGTTGGCGTTGTTGATTGTGATGGGGATCAGGTTGATATTTTAACAAAAAGTGACTGTCACTTTGTGAGTAACAGTCACCAGTATGTTTGAATGTGCAAATCTAACTCTGGCTGAATTTCGCTTCCAATTCCTCCGTCGAGGGCTCAACCATCATGGAGCCATCCGGGAGAATAATAGTCGGCACAGAACGATTGCCGTTGTTGAGTCCTTTTACAAACTCCTCGGCTTTTTTGTCTGTATTGACATCCACTTCCAAAACATCGATTTTTTTACGTTTGAAGAAAAATTTCGCGCGGCGGCAATCGGGGCACCACTCAACTGAATACATGACGATCTGGCTCGGGCTGTTTGAATAGAGATCAGTTTTGTCAGACATGTGTACTCCTAAGGCGAAGAGATGAGCATATTATGGCATTAAGTCGAATTGCAAGCCACTGACGAATTTCCAGGTTTGGAACGACATTCGGCCATATTTTCCTGCATGTTTATCTTGCAAATTACCTTTATGATTTAAGGTTACCGTTCAAGGATATACTTCGCATTCTGTGGATATTAACCACCTATTTTGTTTAGATATTCCCGGATGGAGATCGCAGCGCTGGCACCCTCTCCGGCTGCGGAGGCAGCCTGCTTGGTCGAGTCGGCGCGCACGTCACCGGCAGCGAAAACACCCTCCATGCTTGATTGCATGTTCTCGGTTACGACAAAGCCTCGTTTGTCCAGGTTGGCAATATCTTTGATCAGGCCGCTGTTCGGTGTCAGACCGATAAAGACAAAGACACCATCGTAATCCCATTCCTTTGTCTCGCCAGTTTTACGGTCTTCGACAATAACGGCTTCCAACTTTTTCTTCCCACGGAATTCTTTCACGGCATGATTGACCGTTACACTCATGTTTTCTGTAAAAGCAACTTTTTCTTTCAGAATCTGGCTGGCTTTCACTTCCGGGGAGAATTCAACTATATCTACCTGTTTCGCAAAATTAGTCAGGAACAGACCTTCCTCGAAGCCGCTATTCCCACCGCCGATGACCAGCACTTTCTTGTCCTTGTAGAAAGCCCCGTCACAGGTGGCGCAAAAATGCACATTGGTTCCGATCAAATTATCTTCTCCAGGGATGTCCAGACGGCGGTAGCTGGCTCCGGTCGCCAGTAATACGGCATTGCCGCCATAAGATTCACCATCGCTGGTTTCCACACATAAATATTGTCCTTCTCGGCTGATGTTCTTGACTTCCTGCGCCTGCAAGATTTCAACCCCGAACTTACGTGCCTGGCGTGCCAAACGCTCGGCAAATTCGGCGCCACCAACTCCTTCATCGAAGCCAGGGAAGTTATCAAGAGTTTGTGTAATGCCGGCTTGCCCGCCTATGCCCCCCTTTTCGATCACCAGGGTTTTCTTGCCTTCACGAGCCAGATAGAATGCAGCAGTCAAGCCGGCCGGACCGCTGCCAATCACGATCACGTCGTAGTATTTGTACTGGGCTTTAGTTGTTAGATCGAGTTTTTCCGCTAACTGCGCATTGCTTGGCTCCACCAGGATTTCGCCATCCGGAAAAATTATGGTTGGAATGATACGCATGCCATCGTTTATCTGCTCTACAAATGACATCGCTTTTTTATCCTGCTCGATGTCTACATTTGTATATGCAACACGTTGTTCACCAAAGAATTGCTTGGCGCGTTTGCAGTCCGGGCACCACACAGTGCTGTAAACCATGATCTCAGAAGGGTTCTTGTTGTACAGGTCACTCATTGTCACTCCCTTATCTTGATAATTGTGTCTTTCTCAAAAATATCTTCAACGTCCAATCCCATTTTACGATATAACTCCGGCGGCACGCTGATGTCTGCCAGATATAGATCTCCAACGTATGCATGTACGGAATCACTCATCAGCCCAACCTTTGGCAGTGCCAGAGTCATGGTCGCATCTGCCCGGACCGTGGGCCTGCCCGGCGTTCCCGAAGTCGTGTCCAACCCTGAGGGTGCATCCAACGCCAGGACGGGTTTCTTGGCTGCGTTGATCTTCTCGATCCAGACAGCTACCTCTGGGCGCGGGTCACCTTGCAAGCCGTAGCCGATCAACGCATCGACAAGGATGTCAGTATCGGATAGCTCGAAATATGGCTCGTTGCGCAACCCTATGTTTTCCAGAATATTCCACTGCTTCGCCGGGACATCTTTCAACTCGCCTGCCAGCCGGATGACATGTACATCTGCGCCGCGATTATGCAGATGCCGCGCAGCGACCATCCCACCTCCACCATTGTTCCCGCGTCCACACAGCACGCAGACCGATCGTCCAGAGAGCGGTGCGACCGGCATCCGCGCAGTCAATTCAGCCAGGTTGCGCCCAGCGTTTTCCATCATTTGGATCAGTTCGATACCAAACTCGCCGATCATCAGGCGGTCGACTTCGATCATCTGCTCGGTGGTCAGCGCTGGAATGTCCATATCAACCTGACGCTTACAAACAACATTATTCTTACCAGGTGGACAGTCACGGTTTATGTGAAAGGTCTAATGTAATATTTTTGGGTGATAGTTGGTCAGATGGGCAAGAAGCATTGGAGGTGCGAGATGAAGTTAATGTGGACTATTCCATTTCTATTGTTGGCATTTCTCCTCTCTGCTTGTGCAGCGGCTGGAACTCCGGATGTGCAAGGGGATGATACAGATGCCACGCCTGTTATTGAATCTGCAACAGAAACCCAAGACCCTACAAAAGCTCCCTCACCAACCCGTGATTTCGAAGATGATCCACCCCCGGGTGCTGAGCGAGAATTCAGTACCGATTTTTCAAAACATAGTGTGTCTTATTCCGAGATCATTTCAGGAGGCCCTTCAAAAGATGTCATTCCTGCAATTGATGATCCGGTTTTCATATCAGTTGATGAGGCAGACACGTGGTTGGTAAGTGTCGAGCCTGTCATCTTTGTGAAGGTTGGTGAGGATGCGCGTGCTTATCCTATTCAGATTCTCATCTGGCATGAGATCGTCAACGATACTGTCGGTAACTTGCCGTTGACCATTACTTTTTGTCCCTTGTGTAATACTGCCATTGTGTTCGAACGTGAAGTTGGTGGGCAAACATTTGATTTTGGAACAACTGGCCGTTTGCGAAACAGTAATCTGATTATGTACGATCGGCAGACCGAATCCTGGTGGCAGCAAGCTACTGGTGAAGCTATCGTAGGTGAGTTGTTAGGAACTCAATTGGATCTTTATCCCGGTTCCATTATCGCCTGGAGTGACTTCGTCGGGGCATTTCCTGATGGCAAGGTTCTCTCAAAGGATACAGGATTTCCTCGCCAGTATGGCAAGAATCCTTATTATGGTTACGATGATATCAATAACTCACCCTTCCTCTTCCGCGGAGATACTCCTGGCCAATTGTCTGCTATGGAACGCGTGTTGGCTCTGGAAACAAATGGCGAGACTGTAGCATATCCATATTCAATCTTGGAAGATGTACGAGTTGTTCACGATCAAGTTGGAGGCGAGGAAGTAGTTGTCTTTTGGAATGAAGGGACTGCCTCGCCGTTGGATACAACCAGGATTTCCAGTGGACGTGATGTCGGATCAGCTGGTGCGTTCTCCTCGATCCTGGATGGAGAGAAGTTAACCTTCTCCGCACAAAACGATGGCACATTCAAAGATGGCAACACTGGTAGCACATGGAACATTCTCGGTCAGGCGGTCAGTGGCTCGTTGGAAGGCAAGACTCTTACTCAGTTGACAGCCGTCAACCATTTCTGGTTTGATTGGGTGGCCTTCAAACCGGAGACGCGAGTATATGAAACTGTAAATTAGTTAGAGTTGATTGCTCGAACAATCTGGCTTATGATTGGGGCTTATGAGCTGGATAATCCGTCTGTTGTATTTGAATGTCAACCTTGCGAATGGGGGCAGCTTTCCCGTCGACTCGATAGTGAAGGCGATGATTTTTTAATTGAGCGAGTAACTTCGCTTGATGCTGTCCGGGATAACCTTATCTGCAAAGAATGTGATCTGGTACTACTTGATGAACTGGTAAAGGATGGTCGGCCTGTCCATTGTCAATAGGAGATTGGGAGACGGTACGATTACACTCGGTTCATGCGCATACGTTGTTATCGAAATTTGCTCCCTTCAGGTCTGTGCTGCCAATTCCATATTGCCACTACGAATATTGGGATGGGAGTGGTTACCCGCGGGGATTAAAAGAAGAAGAAATTCCTCTGAAAGCCAGAATTTTTCAGGTTATATAAACTTGGGACCTCATGCAAGTCGACTTACCATACCGAAAAGCGTTCAAGAGGGGGGATGTGTTAAAATATCTTCTTTCAGAGTCGGGTAAAGGGTTCGATCCACGGG
>JBAVJG010000184.1:0-7516 GCA_049687655.1 Anaerolineales bacterium
TACAGTCATCCTTCAGTCATCCTTCAGTGATCTTTCACTTAAAGTCCAACGTTCCGGGCAAATTCACTATTATCCCCATCTTCATGCACAGGGCAAGAGACCGAGCTTACATCTCTGTAAGAAAATCCGAGAAATAACAACTTCGTAAACCGGTCGAGGCTGCCTGCCGAATTGGCGGCAATATGTAACGAAGCCAATCCGGATGACCAGGTTGCAACAACTTAATAGGTAAGCCAGATTTGGTGAGGCGAAAATAGATCTGCGCTACCTAAATAGACCGCCCGTTGGATCAGATCCGCGGGCGGTCTTTTATTGTAGAAGCCTTCTACCAGCGCATCCAATTGTTCCATTAGGAGTTACGCTGTTGAATGGGAGTAGCCCAGACGTTTACGTCAGGGCGGTATTGACGAATTAAATCTATGCCAATCGCCGGGGGATAAACCCCCGGGCTACGTATAGGAAGCCCCTTTCGGGGCTTATCCCCTTACGGGGACTTAGCCCGCTATGCGGGCTTCGTAGGTTTAGCCGGGGAATGAATTCCCCGGCGGTCACGGAAGGAACGCAATTCTACAGAACTTGAACGCTCCCAAATGCACTGTCTTTGGTCATATTAGGCTAAATTCCATTATAATCATTCGGAGCATGTGTGGCATTATTTGTTATTTCGGGCAAACACAGGGGGTAAATCGCATCCTGGATGCGCTGCAACTGCTCGAATACAGAGCGCCCGATTCTTCCGGAATAGCGGTCATCGATGAGTACGGGAACTATTCCGTGCGCCGCAGCGTCGGCACTGTGCGTCGCCTGATCCAAAAGATCAGCGCAGAACCGCTCTATGCTTCCGGTGATAAGGGCGACCCCGCCCGGCAGGCCTTCCGCCTGGTAGGCGCGCACGTCGCCAGCCGCGCCGATCTGGATGCGAACTTGATGGAGGCCCTTACCAGCGCGCTCCACGAACGTGTCCCCAATGGAAGTGATAAGTCATGGCGTCAGGCCTGGGCCGAAGAAGTCAACTTGAACGCGCCCGGGGGGGCTTTCGCTGTGGCGCTGCGCCACTTCCAGGAAACCTTTCCGGGGCTATCCGAGCAGCTCGAAGAGGCTGACTGGGAACGCTTTGGGGGCCTCACAGCCCGGGCCATGTCCCAGATCGTGATCGGCCACGGGCGCTGGGCCATGGTGGGCGCCGTGACCGAAGCCAACGCCCACCCTTTCCTAGACCGGGGCCGGACGCGGGTCGTCTGTGAGAACGGCTCACACAACGCCAGTTTGCTTCTGGGGATACGCGAGGGACAGGAACGCTGGTGGCGAGCGCGCGGGCTGCCCGAGAGCCAGCCAGTACATCGCTCGCAGAACACCACCGAAGTGATCGTCTATGAATGGGAACGGGCGGTTCTCCAGATCAAGGAGAATGAACTCAACCGTGACGACCTTGAATATATCGAACTGTTGAAAGCGCAGTCTATTGACGACCTCGAGGAACAGGCGCTGCGCCTGACGCTCCGGCGGCTGCGTTCGGGCAACGCCCATGCCTGCGCTTTCCATAGTCGAGAGGATACGGGCGTGCTATATGTCAGCAGCCACAACAAGCCCATTGCAATCATAATTAAGGACAGGACCTGCAAGGAGACAGGTGAGCAGTCTCACGAGATCATGGTGGCTTCGGATGTGAATGCCGCCCTGGCGCTCTGGCCGCGCGAACAGGTCGAGAGCGCCCTCAAGCAAATCGATTCAATTCAAAACAACGATCACCCATATGCAACTGGTAAAGAAGCAGCCAAAGGACAGATCCAGGCCCTGTTGAAGGATTTCAGCGCGGACGTAATTTTTCTCGACCAAGAACTCAATGGGGGAAAGGAATTGCTGGCCCGGATCGAGAACCAACTTGAGGCTGGCAAGATCATCCCGAAAGTGCAGGTCACCCACTACGACGGCACGCCCGTGGCTATCGTGCCGCAACGCACTCAAATCAACCCTGCCATGGCGGGCAGACACGCTTACCCGTCCTACACAGAATTCCACATTTCTGAAATCCCGGATGTGCTCGACCAGATCGTGGAAGAATATACCCGTGAGGGTGAAATCCACCTGGAAAGCACCTGGGTAGACGACAAAATCTATTCCCCCGGGATCAATGTCGCCCAGTTGAAAAAACGCTTTGGACCGGATTTAGAGCGGCTCAAGCGCTTCGTGTTAATTGGCGAGGGCAGTTCATGGCGGGATGCCCAGGCCGCCGCGCCTCTCTTTCGGAACCTGCTGCCCAACGTACTGACGGTCATTTACCGGCCTGTAGAGCTGCTTAATCTTGGAGAGGTAACGGACGCAAGCGCGGATCTGGCTGTGGAAATATCCTGGTCTGGCACCACAGACTCCCTATTAAAAGTGGATAGTTGGCTTGCGGAAGTAGGCCTGTTACGCTTAGGCATTACCGGCCGTCCCCAGAGCGACCTAGGCCGGCGCACGGCTCACAGCGGGGGCACACTGGATGTGCATTCGGGGGTGGAGGTATCCGTCGCCACCGTCAAGGGCTTTGAAGCTATCTTGATGACTTTGAACCTGACGGCGCTCTACCTGGCTGATATCTCGCGCCAAAAACACTCCAAGGCTGAGCTGGCTCGCCAGTTCCACCAATTGACTCTCTCGATTCCAAAACACGTGCGCACCGCTATCGAGAACGTGCAGCGCCGGGAACGCATCAAGCAGGTGGCCAGGCGCTGCCGAAACTTCAACAAAGTCGCAATCGTCGGCGACAGCCCCATCGACATCGAAGCCGAATTGAAGATCGAAGAACTGGCCCAGATCCTGGCCTGTTCGTTCGACTTTCACACGCCCAGCCTGCGCTCTTTGATGGAACGCAGCGCCATCCTCACGGAGGACCGCCAGCGTACCCTTTTTATCGTCAACGCAACTTCTGAAGAATCATGGAATGAGGCCGGCACAGTGATCAATTACTTGAACGCGTTGGGAGTCTTTTGCGTCGTGCATACCACACTGGAGCGGAATTCAGAACCCTGGCTGAACTTTGAAAATGTAGAGACCTTCCAGTCGCCACAGGTTTCGGAGGCCCTGCAAGCGCTGATCGACGCGCCCTTCTTCTTCGAGTTTGCCGTCGCGATGGCCTACGGGCGAGGTCTCTCCCCACGGGAGATCGACCGCCCACGCAATTTAGCCAAGTCGGTCACTACCACGGGCGCCGAAAAGAGGTCGGATGTCGAAGCGCGCTACGAGTTCAGCAATATCAGCCTGGAAGAATTTGGCCGGGATCGACCTGAGCAGGATGCCTGGGATGCCAACTTAAACAAGCCCTCGCGCGCGGCTTTGCAAGCCAGCACTTCTCTCAGGTCCGCACTGGCCGTGCTGACCGAGTCGCTGCCGGAACGTCTGGCGCTGGCAGCGGACGAACATCTGATACTGGTGGCGGATACGGAAGCGACCGAAAATGCCGGACACATGGCTCGAGGGGCCTGGATCGAGCTGCTGGGTCTGGACATTACTGTTTTCCGGCGCTTCCTGGATGAAGTCCCGCCAGCGCCGGAAGGCACAAAATTGATCCATCTCCTGCGCGCCGGCGCTATTCTCAAAGTGCAAGATTCAGAAACGATAGCACTGCCCACAGATATATCGCCCCTGCAGCTGGAATTGTTAGGCACGGTTTACCTGATCGGCCTGGCGGTGCGGCTGGCCCGCGAGCGAGGCCTCCGGACGGAAATATGGGAACGCGGTATCGCCCGCCTTCCGCTAATTGTTTCAGATATCCTGGGAAACAAAGAATTTGTACACAGTGTGAGTGATATTTTGGGTCCGTTCCTGCAAGCTGGCTATGACAAAGTTCAGATCATCGGCGGCGGGCAGGATTTCGCAGCAGCGGCCAGCATAGCGCGCTCTTTGCGCTCGCGCGGTTTTATGGCCGAAGCGTTATACAGCGACTCGGCCTGGCACGGCCCCCTGGCGACCGTCGGCGGCCCGGATGCCGAGCACGACACGTTGATCCTGATCCTGGCCACCGATCCGCTCTTTCAATCGGCTGGGATGGTGGACACGCAAGTCTACCGCACCCGCAACGCCCCGGTGATTCTGGTAATCCCCGAGGGAAACGAAGATATACCCGCTGTGAAAGGCGTGGGAGCTTCGGCCATATTGAGCTTGCCGGCCCTGCCCCGCGCGTTCGTGCCAATTGGCAACGCTGCATTGGGCGCGGTCCTGGCGCGGGAAATGACCCGCTTGTGGACCGAGCAATTCGAAGGAGGCAGGCTATAGATGCCGCCAAGAAAGCGTAGACAACGCCCCACCAGGTCCAAAACGGACAGACCCAACGTTGTTCCCGCAGGCATGTCTGGAGGGCAGTACCGGCCGCTGAAAGAGGGGGATGTGAAGCGCATTCACGAGGCTTCGTTGTCAGTGTTGGAACGTACGGGCATCGAAGTGGTCGCCTCCGAAGCACGGGAAATATTTCGAAGGGCGGGCGCGCAGATCGATGAGGAGAACAACCGCGTCTACATCCCCCGGTCCATGCTGGAAGATGCCCTGGCAGAAGCGCAAAACGAAGTTGTCCTGTATGGAAGAGACCCCAAACACAACCTGAGCCTGGGAGGGGTACGCGTGCACATGGGCACCGGCGGAGCGGCGGTCAAAGTGCTCGACCTGGAAACCGGGCAGGTGCGCGAATCCACGCTGGCAGATGTGGCCCAGATCGGCCGTCTGGTGGATGCGCTGGACAACATCCACTTTTATTTGCGAGCCTGCGTGGCCCGCGATATTCCCAATGAAAACCTTGACTTAAATACCTATTACGCCGCTATCACCAACACCACCAAACATGTGACCGGCAATTGCTTCACAGTTGGATCGGCCCGGGACGTGATCGAAATGGCGGCCATGATCGCCGGGAGCCTGGAGGCGCTGCGAGCGGAACCCTTCATCTCATTTGTCACCTCCTGGACGGTCAGCCCGCTGCGTTACGCGCCCGAAACTGTGGAGGTGCTAACCGAGATCGTGCGCCAGGAAATGCCCGTCTTTCTGTCCTCCGCGCCCCAGGCCGGCGCTACCAGCCCGGCGGCGCTGGCCGGCACGTTGGTGCAGATCAACGCGGAGGAGCTTTCGGGGATCACCTATTGCCAGCTAGTCAAGCCCGGGACGCCAGTGATTTTGGGGTATGTGCCCTCCGTCGCGGATTTGCGGACCGGGAATTTCGTGGGAGGCGCGGTGGAGTTCGGAATGATGAACGCAGCCGTGGCGCAAATGGGGCAGTTCTACAACCTGCCGGTCTACAATTCATCGGGGTTGAGCGATTCCAAACTCCCGGATATCCAGGCAGGCTATGAGAAAGGTATCACCGGGCTGGCTGCAGCCCTGGCCGGTTCGAATTTCATCCACCACTCGGCCGGGTTCCTGGAATCCATGCTGACCGTGGCTTATGAACAATACGTGATCGATGATGACATCAATGGAGGTATTCTACGGGCCGTGCGCGGCATAGAAGTGAACGAGGAAACCCTGTCACTGGACCTGATCGACGAGGTCTGCCGGGGGGAAGGTCACTACCTGGGCACCCAGCAGAGCCTGGCGTTGATGAACAGCGAATACTATTACCCGCACACCAGTGACCGCCAGAGCAGGGATAACTGGGAGGATGACGGAGGCCTGGACATGCGTGAACGTTCCCGGCGCAAGGCCCGGGAGATCCTGAGCGCGCACAAACCAGACCCGATTCCAGCCGAGATCGATGCGGCTATCCGGGAGCGTTTTGAGATTTTGCTTCCAGAAGAGTAGAGCTACTGATTGAATATGTCATTGCGAGGAGCGTTCTTTGCGACGAAGCAATCCCCCCGAACTTGAAATTGCCACGTCGGCCTACGGCCTCCTCGCAATGACATCAAAAAGGACTTTTTATGATCGAACAACCCATAAGCTGGCTACCCTGGGGCCCCAGGGAGGTGATGTGGCAGCAACACCCGTTGAAGGAAAGCTACGATGTGGTCATCATCGGCGGCGGCGCGCATGGCCTGGCTGCGGCGTATTATCTTGCCAAGGAACATGGCATCACGAATGTGGCTGTGCTGGAAAAGAACTACATCGGCAGCGGCAGCAGCGGGCGCAACACAGCCATTGTGCGCTCTAATTATCGCACCGCGGAGGGTATCCCCTTTTACGATGCCAGCGTAAAGCTTTATGAGGGCCTCTCACAGGAACTGGGATACAACGTGATGTTCTCCCAGCGCGGCCACATGACCCTGGCCCACTCGGACCGCTCTATCAATGGATTAAACGAACGGGCGCAACGCAACCAGATCCTGGGTGTGGACAGCCGCATGATCTGGCCTGACGAGATCAAACGCCTGGCGCCAGCCCTGGATGTGAGCGAGCGGCCACGTTATCCCATTATGGCCGCGTTGTGGCACCCTCCAGGCGGGGTCATCCGTCATGACGCCGTCGTGTGGGGCTACGCCCGCGAGGCTGCTCGCCGGGGTGTGCATCTGCACCCGAAGACGGAGGTTACCGGGATCAAAGTCGAGAACGGACGCGTTACCGCGCTGGAAACAACTCGCGGGGCGATCAGAACCGGCACCGTCTTGAACGTCACAGCCGGATGGTGTTCTACCGTCGCCCGGATGGTGGGTCTGAAACTGCCCGTCGTCTCCCATCCCCTGCAGGCCATGGTCACCGAGCCGCTCAAGCCCTTCCTGGATGCAGTGGTGGTCTCGGCCAGCCTGCACGTGTATGTCAGCCAGACAGACCGGGGGGAACTGGTGATCGGAGCCGAGATCGATCCGTATGCATCCTATAGTTTTCGATCGACATTGTCTTTTATGGAAAGCTCGGCGCATCATCTTCTGGAACTGATGCCGGCCCTGGCGGACGTCAAGGTATTGCGGCAATGGGCAGGCGTATGCGACATGACCCCTGATTACAGCCCCATCATGGGCTTCACAGCGGTGGAAGGTTTCGTGCAGGATGTGGGCTGGGGAACGTATGGCTTCAAGGCCAGCCCGATCGCCGGGAAGACCACGGCCGAACTGATCGCCACGAACCGCACCCCGGATTTGATTGCCCCCTTCTCGCTGGAACGTTTTTCCACCGGCGAACTGGTCGGAGAGAAAGCGGCGGCCTCGGTCAGCCATTAAAGGAGAGCAAGGATGTTCCAAATCGAATGCCCCAATTGTGGAAAACGAAACGTGAGCGAATTTCGCTTCGGCGGGCAGGTGCTGGCCAGGCCCAAGGATCCCGGCGATGAGGCTGCCTGGATGGATTACCTCTATCTGCGGAACAACCCGGCGGGCGTCCAAACCGAGTGGTGGTATCACCGGATGGGCTGCCAGCGCTGGTTCCGCCTGGAACGCGACACGCTGAGCAATGAAGCATTCAAACAGATCTCAGCAAAAAACAAATTCTAGCCTCTTGGTAGTTTGTTTCAAAGGCACTTCGGTGGTCGAGTACCGCGAAGCGGAGTATCGAGACCACCAATTTCAGAAAAATCTTTCGTTTTTTTAGAATACGATGGTCTCGATACGGCGGACGAACA